>NCCY01000108.1:0-18806 GCA_002279855.1 Rhizobiales bacterium 12-68-15 | reverse complement strand
TGCGCCGACCGGGACGTGGTGGGCACGCCCTTCTATGTGATGGACCGCGTGGAGGGCCGCGTGTTCCATGACTGCACGCTGCCCGGCGTCTCCCCGCAGGAACGCACCGCCATGTATGCCGACATGGCCCGCACGCTGGCGGCGCTGCACAATGTGGACGTGGCGGCGGCGGGGCTCGCGGATTACGGCCGGCCCGGCAATTATTTCGCCCGGCAGGTCAGCCGCTGGAGCCGGCAATGGGCGGAGATCCGCACCCGCGAGGACGCCAATGTGGAGCGCCTCATCGCGTGGCTGCCGGCGAACATTCCCGCCGACGACACCTCCCGCCTGGTGCATGGCGACTTCCGCATCGGCAACCTCATGTTCCACCCCACCGAGCCGCGCGTGGTCGCGGTGCTGGACTGGGAATTGTCCACGCTCGGCCATCCGCTCGCGGACCTCGCCCACAGCGCCATGGCGTGGGTGTCGGCGCCGGAGGAATATGGCGGCCTGCGCGGGCTCGACCTCGACGCCCTCGGCATTCCCGGTCTCGCGGCCTATGTGGCCGCCTATGATGCGGCAGCGCGTCACGGTGCGCGGATGCTGCCGTTTCATATGGCCTTCGCGCTATTTCGCTGGTCTATGATCTTCGAAGGCATCGCTGCGCGTGCTAAGGCTGGCACGGCTTCTGCGGAGAACGCAGCGGAGACCGGCCACCTTGCGGCCGCCTTCGCGAAGCGCGCAGTTGATCTGATTGACTGATCGGACACGTTTGGGAGGACGGCGCAGATGCGGAATAAGGTCTGGGCGGACGCGGAAAGCGCCCTTGACGGAGTCGTCAAGGACGGCATGGTCATCATGGCCGGCGGCTTCGGCCTGTGCGGCATTCCGGAAAACATCATCCGGGCCCTGCTGAAGGCGGGCGTGAAGGATCTGACCTTCATCTCCAACAATTGCGGCGTCGATGATTTCGGCCTCGGTCTTCTGCTGGCCAACGGGCAGGTGAAGAAGATGATCTCGTCCTATGTGGGCGAGAACAAGCTGTTCGAGCGCCTCTATCTCGACGGCAAGCTGGAGCTGGAGCTGAACCCGCAGGGCACGCTCGCCGAGCGCATCCGCGCGGGCGGGGCCGGCATCGGCGGCTTCTACACCAAGACCGGCGTCGGCACCGTGGTCGCGGAGGGCAAGCCCACCCGCGAGTTCGATGGCGAAACCTATGTGCTGGAAACCGGCCTCGTCGCCGACCTCGCCATCGTCAAGGCGTGGAAGGGCGACAAGGAAGGCAACCTGATCTACCGGAAGACCGCGCGGAACTTCAATCCGATGATGGCCACCGCCGGCAAGGTCACCGTCGCCGAGGTGGAGGAACTGGTGGACGTGGGCGGTCTCGACCCCGACCAGATCCACACCCCCGGCCTGTTCGTGGACCGCATCATCCTCGGCCACGACTACGAAAAGCGCATCGAAAAAGTCACCACCCGCCCGAAGGGCGCTGCAACGGCGGAGGCTCGCTGACCATGGCCTGGACCCGCGAACAGATGGCCGAGCGCGCCGCCCGGCAGATCGAGGACGGCTTCTACGTCAATCTCGGCATCGGCATCCCGACCCTGGTCGCCAACGCCGTGCCGGAAGGCATGACGGTGAGCTTCCAGAGCGAGAACGGCATGCTGGGCATCGGCCCCTTCCCCTATGAGGGCGAAGAGGATCCCGATCTCATCAATGCCGGCAAGCAGACCATCACGGAGATCGATTCGACCTCCTACTTCTCCAGCGCGGACGCCTTCGGGATGATCCGCGGCGGGCATATGGACCTGTCCATCCTCGGCTCCATGCAGGTGTCCGAGACCGGCGACATCGCCAACTGGACGGTGCCCGGCAAGATGGTGAAGGGCATGGGCGGTGCCATGGATCTGGTGGCGGGCGCCAAGCGCGTCATCGTCATCATGGAGCACACCGAGAAGTCCGGCGCGCCGAAGCTGCTGTCCAAGTGCACCCTGCCGCTCACCGGCACGAAGGTGGTGGACATGGTCATCACCGACCTCGGCGTGTTCGCCTTCGAGAAGCGCGGTGGCCCGCTCAAGCTCGTGGAGCTGGCGCCCGGCGTGACCCTGGAAGACATCACCGCCAAGACCGAAGCCAAGTTCGACGTCGCGCTCTGAGCGTCTTCGACCTGAGGAAACGGCCCCGGAGCCACGCTCCGGGGCCGTTTTCGTTCAGAGCCCCGCGCCCCGCGCGCTGATGGGCCAGAGGGCTTCGACGTGGCCGTCGCGCACGCCCACGAACCAGTCGTGCAGGTTCACGGTCGGGTCCACATGGCCGGGAACCAGCACCACGCGATCCCCCACCGCGAGCGGCTTGCGGGCGGGCTGGCGGAGAATGGTGTGTTCATCCGACATGCCGATCACCTCGGCCTGGGGCGAGACCGGCACCGGCGGGCCGCTGTCCACCGCCGCGCCCTTGTAGCCCACATCCAGCACCGCCTGCCCCGGCACCGCCGTGCTGATGACGGTGGCGTGCAGGGTCAAAGCATGGGCGAAGATCGGCCCGTCCAGCGTGTTGCGGGCATAGTCCGCATCCATCAGCGCATAGGAGCCGGCCTGAAGCTCCGTATAGAGGCCGGAGGCCAGCTCCAGGCGGAAGGTGCCGGTGCCGGCGCCGGAAATCACCGGGCAGGGGATGCCCGCCCCTTCCAGCATGGCCTTGGCGATGCGGGCCCGCTCCACCGCGTCGGCGATGGCGGCGCGGCGCGCCTCCGGCTCGCGCAGATGCTGCGCCTTGCCGTGATAGGCCTGGAGGCCGCCGAAGGTGAGGCCCGGCACCCGGCCGATGGCCGTGGCGAGGCTGACGATGTCCGGGCTCACCGCCATGCCGCAGCGGCCCTGTCCCACATCGATCTCGATCAGCACATAGAGCGCGGCATCCCGCCCCGCGAGCGCCTGCGCCAGCCGCTCCACCTGGGCGGGGCCGTCCACGCACAGGCCGATGCGGGCGGTGCGGGAGAGGTCCGCCAGCCGCTGCAGCTTGCGCACGTCCACCACCTCGTTGGTGACCAGCACGTCCGGGATGCCGGCGGCCACGAACACCTCCGCCTCGCTCACCTTCTGGCAGCACAGGCCCACCGCGCCCGCCGCCATCTGGCGGCGCGCAATATCGGGACATTTGTGCGCCTTGCCATGGGGCCGCAGCCGCACGCGGGAGCCGGCCAGCGCCTCCGCCATGGCCGCGAGATTGCGCTCGAACAGGTCGAGATCGATGACAAGGGCGGGGGTCTCGATCTCCGCGAGCGGAGCGCCGATCTCGGCGGGCGGACGGGGCGGCATGGAGCGGTTCCGGTTTCAGGTGGGGGTCAACCTAGCCTCCCCCCGCGCCCCGTGCACGCCGAGATGCATCCTCACCGGCCGCCGGACACATCCAGAATGCCGCCGGTTACATAGGAGGCGGCATCGCTCATGAGCCAGGTGATGGTCTCGGCCACTTCCTCCGCCGTCCCGGCGCGGCCGAGCGGGGTGTGGACGCCAAGGTCCTGCGCGCGGGCCGGATAGCCGCCGGAGGCGTGGATTTCGGTCTCGATCAGGCCGGGGCGCACCGCATTGACGCGGATGCCTTCGGGGCCGAGTTCCTTCGACAGGCCGGTGGTCAGCGTGTCCATGGCCCCCTTGGAGCCGGCATAATCCACATATTCGTTGGCGGCGCCGAGCTTGGCCGCCATGGAGGAGAGGATGACGATGGCACCGCCCCGGCGCAGCCGCCGGGCCGCCTCGCGGGCGCACAGATAGGCGCCGAGCACGTTCACCTCGAAGATGCGGGCAAGCCGCTCCGCGCTCATGTCCACCAGCTTGCAGCGGGTGGAGAGGATGCCGGCATTGATGACCACGCCGTCGAGCCGGCGGCCAAGGCCCGCTTCCGATTCGCTGAACATGTTGATCACGTCGGCTTCGCGGCTCACGTCGCCCTGCACGGCACAGGCGCGCACGCCCAGATCGCCCGCCGCCTTGACCACCGCCCCGGCGGCGTCCGCGTCGCGGGCATAATTCACCGCAACGTCCCAGCCGAGGTGCGCCGCCTTCAGCGCAGTGGCGCGGCCGATGCCCCGGCTCGCACCCGTGATCAGGATCGCCTTGCTCATTCCATTTCCTCCATGGGCCGTCTCGTGCGGCCCCGGAGAGAGATGAAACCGGCCGGGCGCCGGGGGCAACCCCTTTCGGCGCCTCCGGAAAAGAAGCGGCCGGGCGCGCAGGGGGCGCGCGCCCGGCCGGACCGTCACGGCGTCTCGATCACTGCTTCTCGATGCCGGCCTTCTCGATCACCGCGCTCCATTTGGCGATGTCGGACTTCAGCCGGTCGCCCAGCTCCTGCGGGGTGGAGCCCTTGGCCTCGATGCCGAGATCCAGCAGCTTCTTCTTCACGTCCGGCATGACCATCACTTCGTTGATGGCCTTGTTCAGCGTGCCGATGACCTCCTTCGGCGTACCGGCGGGCGCGAACAGGGCGTTCCAGGAGGTGACCTCGAAGCCCTTCACGCCGCTCTCGTCCACGGTGGCAAGGTCCGGGGTCACCGGCGAGCGGGTGAGGCCGGACGAGCCGATGGCCCGCACGCGGTTGTCGCTCATCATAGCCTTGGCGGAGGCGTAGCTGTCGATCATCACGTCCACGTCGCCGCGCGAGGTGGCGAGCACAAGGTCAGGCGTGGTCTTGAACGGGATGATGGTGAAGGTGATCCCGGAGAGGGACTTGAACAGCTCGGCCGAGAGGTTCTGGCTGGAGCCCACATTGACCGTGCCGACGTTGAGGGCGCCGGGATTGGCGCGGGCGAAGGTCAGAAGCTCCTGCACCGACTTGGTCTTGGAGGTGCCGGAGGTGAGCAGCAGGAAGTCGAAATAGCCGAGCGAGGAGATCGGCTCGAAGTCCTTCACCGGGTCGAAGGGCAGCTTCTTGAACAGCGGGACCGAGATGGCGGTGCCGTTGGAGAGCAGCGCCAGCGTGTAGCCGTCCGTGCCGCCCTGGATGGCCGCGCGCGCCGCCGTGATGCCGCCGGCACCGGGCATGTTCTCGACGACGAACTGCTGGCCGAGCTTCTCGGACAGCTTCTCGGCCACGATGCGCACGGTGATGTCGGCGATGCCGCCGGCGCCGAAGGGCACCGTGATCCGCACCGGGCGGGTGGGGTAGGTCTGGGCCGCAGCGGGCGTCAGCGCCGCGCCGAGGGAGATGGCGAGGGCGCAGGCGGAGACGAGGCCGGCCAGTCGTCGGGTCAAGCGTATCATGGGGTTCCTCTCGGATGGCTGGGGCGCCGGTGTCGTCCCGGCGCTTGGGGGCAACGGATGGGTCGGGTCAGTCGGCTTCGCCGGGCAGGTCGTCCACATAGACGAGGCCTGCCGCCGCGAGGGGTTCACGCATCTTGTACATATCGAGACCGAGGACGCCGGAGGCGAGCGTCGCCCGCTTCTGCTCCTCGTTGGCGACGCGGGCTGCGGCCTTTTCCGCGACCTCTGCCGCGCGGGCGCGGGGCACCACCACCACGCCGTCATCATCGGCGATCACCACGTCACCGGGATGAACCAGCGCGCCGGCGCACACCACGGGCACGTTCACCGAGCCCACCGTGGCCTTCACCGTGCCCTTGGCGGAGATGGCGCGCGGCCAGACCGGGAATTTCATCTCGGTCAGGGTTTTGACATCACGGCAGCCGGCATCGATCACCAGTCCCACCGCGCCCTGCGCCTGGAACGAGGTGGCGAGCAGGTCGCCGAACATGCCGTCGGTATTGTCGGTGGTGCAGGCGACGATGACGATGTCGCCGGGCCGGATCTGCTCGGCCGCCACATGCAGCATCCAGTTGTCGCCGGGCTGGGCGAGCACCGTGATGGCGCTGCCCGCCACCTGCGCGCCGGGATAGATGGGCCGCATATGGGGCTTCATCAGCCCGCTGCGGCCCATGGCCTCGTGGACGGTGGAGACGCCGAAGCCGGCGAGCTGGTCGATGACCGCCTGCTCGGCCCGGCGGACGTTGCGGACGACGATGCCGCTCATGCCAGTTCCTCCACGATCATCGGGAAGACGCGCTGATAGGCTTCGCCATAGGTCATGGCGCGGCCGGAATTGCGCCCGCCCTGCACGCCGCGATTGAGCGCCACGCGGGTATAGTATTCCCACAGGTGCTTCTGCGCGGCGAGCACCTGGAACGCCTTGTACTTGGTCTCCCACACATCGGTGATGTTGAGGATCACGTTCGGCTTGAAGTCGCACTGTTCGGGCTGGTGCGGCTCGAACAGGAACACCGGCGGGGCGGAATAGGCGCGGTCCGGGTCCGGCTTGTGCCCTGCCGCCTGCGCGATGATGCGGGCCTCCTGCGCGAAGCGGGTCGCCTCGGGATGGTCGGCATTGTAGGGGTCGGCCAGCGCATGGGTGAGGACGAAGGCGGGCTTCTCCTCGCGATAGATGTCCACGAGGCGGTCGAACATGGCCTCGGTCAGCTTCAGCGGATAGTCGCCGGCATCGAAGAACTCGATCTCCGCGCCGAGGATGCGGGCGGCTTCCTCCGCCTCCGCCTTGCGCTGGGCCTTCACCTCGTCCAGCGTGACGCCCCGCACCTTCCAGGCGAACTGGCTCTCGCCGCGCTCGCCATAGGACATGCAGACGATCTTCACGCGATAGCCCTTGGCGGCGTGGAGGGCGATGGCGCCGCCCGCGCGCCACACGAAATCACCGGGATGGGCTGTGACCACGAGGGCCGTCTTCTGCTGGGTCATGGCTTGTCTTCCTTGAAACGGATCAGTCCGCGGCGCGGGGCGGGGCGGAAAAGGCGAGGCGGGAGGGCACGCGCACCTGCCCGTCGAACAGGGCGCGGGCGGTGCGCAGCAGGCCGGCGCGGGTGACGACCGGCGCGTCGTCCGGGCCGTCCAGTTCGAGCCGCACGCTGAATTCGCCGGTGGGATGCTCCACCGACAGGGTCTTCACCGCCCCCTCGGGCCGCACGGCGACCGTGTGGGCCGGCGAGCCCGGCAGCACGGCGGCGGTTGCCACCGTCACGGCGGCAAACACGCCGATGGAGGCGTGGCATTCGTGCGGGATGAAGCTGCGGGTGGAGAGGGAGCCGCCCTTGGCGGGGGCGGAGACGAGGATCATCTTCGGCACCACCTTGGGGCCGACATCGCCGAGATTCATCAGAGGGCCGGCGGCAAGGCGGATCTCCTCCAGCCGCGCCTTCAGCTCGATGTCCTTGTCCAGCACGTCGCGCGGCTCGTAGCCGGTGCGGCCGACGGAGGCGGCGGCCAGCACCACGCAGGGCATGCCGTTGTCGATGAGCGTGACATCCACTCCCGCCACGCGGTCCACCACATTGCCGGTGGGCAGCAGCGACCCGCAGACCGAGCCGGCCGCGTCGAGGAAGGCGATGGGGATGGGCGCGGCGGTGCCGGGGACGCCGTCGATGCGGGCCTCGCCCTCATAGTCCACCGCGCCGTCGGGGGTGCGGATGGTCAGTTCGGCGATGGTGCCGGTGTTGAGCGTGCGCACGGTCACGCGGGTCTCCGCGCCGGTGACCGGCACCAGCCCGCGCTCGATGGCGAAGGGGGCGACGCCGGCGAGGATGTTGCCGCAATTGGGCGTGGTATCCAGCCTTGTCCACCACCACCTGGCAGAACAGGAAGTCCACGTCGCAGCCCGCCAGCGTGGAGCGGGAGACGATGGCGACCTTGCTGGTGAGCGGATGGGCGCCGCCCACCCCGTCCACCTGACGGGGATCTGGCGAGCCCATGGCCGCGAGCAGCACGGCATCGCGCGCGGCCACGTCCTGCGGCAGGTCGGAGGCGAGGAAATAGGCCCCCTTGGAGGTGCCGCCGCGCATCAGCATGCAGGGAATGGAGACCTGGCGGGCCATGGGCGTCTCCCTCAGTCGTCGAAGCCGAACAGGCGGGCGGGATTGTCCACCAGGATCTTGCGCTGCAGTTCGGGCTCGGGCGCGAACAGCGGGATCAGGTCCACGAGGTCGCCGTCATTGGGCATGACCTTGACGTTGGGATGCGGCCAGTCGGTGCCCCAGATGATGCGGTCGGGCGCGGTTTCCGCCAGCTTGCGGGCGAACGGCACGGCATCATGGAAGGGAGGGCCGTCGGACGAGACGCGCTCGGAACCGCACACCTTCACCCAGCACTTCTCGTCGGACGCGAGCAGGTCCACGAGGATGCGGAACGGCTCCTGGTCCATGCCGTCCGACGCCTTCACCCGGCCCATATGGTCGATGGTGTAGGGTAGGGGCAGGCGCGCCAGCATGGGCGCATATTCGGGAAGGTCGATGGCATCGAAATGCAGGTCGATGTGCCAGCCGAGCGGGGCCACCATGGACACCAGCCGGTCGAACACCTTCATGTCCGGCACGCCGCCGAGATGGCGCACGAAGTTGAAGCGGCAGCCCCGGAAGCCGCCCTTGTCCAGCGCCTCCAGCCCCTTCTCGTCGATGGACCCGTCCAGATTGGCGACCGCGCGATAGGCGCCGTTGCTCTGGGCGATGGCGTCCAGCGCCACGCGGTTGTCGGTGCCGTGCACGCTGGCATTGACGATCACCGCCCGCTCCACGCCGAGCTTGGCGTGCAGCGCCCTGAAGGCTTCCAGCGGCGCATCCGGCGGGGTGTAGGAGCGGTTGGGATCGTAGGGGTAGAGATGCCCCGGCCCGAAGATGTGGCAATGGGTGTCGCACGCCAGCGGCGGCAGCTTGAAGGCGGGCGTGCGGGTGTCGGGATCGGGGCCGGGAATGGTCTTGATGGTCATGGTCGCGAGGGTTCCGCGTTCAGGAAAGGGGATCGGTCAGGCGCGGGGAAGGGCGCCGCGCTCCTGCGCCTCGGCCACCGCGCGCACCAGCGCGTCGTTGAAGCCGAGGTCGGCCACCATGTCGGCGGCCTCGCGCATTTCGGCGGCGCGGCGCACGCCATGCTGTTCCACCCGGCCGGCCATGGTCGCGGCGAGCTTGGCGAAATCGACGCCCGGAAAGGTGTCCTGAAGCGAGCCGAACACCTCCGCCTCCACGTCCCACGCCTTGGCGGAGCGAGCGCAGTCGATGATGAGGGCCTCGATGCCCTTGATCATGATGGAGCGGCACAGCTTCATGGCCGAGGCGCGGCCGTGGGTCTGCGAGACCGCGCGCGCATTCATGCCGAGGGCGTTGAGGACCTCCACGATGGCTTCCGCCTTCGGCCCGCCCGCCAGGATCGGCACCCGCAGGCGCGGGGCGGGGACCGGCGCCATGACGGCGCCCTCCACATAATGCGCGCCGCCCGCCTCGACGATGCCGGCGGCGGTGCGCTTGGTCTCGGGGGAGGCGGAGTTCACGTCGAAGAAGATCTGTCCCGCCACCAGATGGGGCGCCGCCGCGCGGGCCACATCCAGCACCGAGGAGGCGGTAACGGCGGAGATGACGATGTCCATGCCGGCCATGACGTCGGCCACGCTCGCGGCGACGCGGACATTGGCGGCAGCCGCCTTGTCGCGCATGGCGGGGGCGAGGGCCGGATCGTCCAGCTTCAGGTCATAGATGGCAATGTCGGATGCGCCCGCTGCCTTGAGGTCTGCCGCGAAGATGCCGCCGACTTCGCCGAAGCCGATAAGCGCGATGCGCGCCGCCATGAGTGTCTCCCGACCGTTATTGTCCGTTGGCCGCGAGCATGACGGGGGAGAACTCATGAATCAAATGACATGATTTCAGGCATATATGAAAATGCTGCACATCACTCCTTCAAGCTGGCGCGCATCAGCTTGAGCAGGTGCTTGGCGGGATCGGAGAGCGAATGGCCCCGCCGCGTGATGACGCCGAGATTGCGCGTGACGCTGGGATTGCGCAGCGGCACCGCCGCCAGCCCCGGCGAGCCACCGATCTGCACGCCGAGCTTCGGCACCACGGTCAGTCCGATCCCCTCCGCCACCATGCTGGCGGCGGTCTGCACATGCTGCACCTCATAGCGCCAGTTGAGGCTTTCCCGCCGGCTGCCGAGGGCATCGTCGATCAGCGCCCGGTTGCCGGCCTGCGGGCTGATGCGGATGAGCGGCGTGCCCTCCAGTTGCGCCCAGTTCACGAACGCCATGGCGGCGAAGGGATGGTCCTCCCGGCACAGAACCACGAAGGGTTCCTTGCGCAGGGGGGCGATGTCGAGATCCCAGCCATGGACGGAGACGATGCCGATGGCGAATTCCGCCTCGCCCTTCTGCACCCGCGCCGCGATCTCGGAGGCGGAATTGTCGAAGATCTTCACCGCCATCTCCGGATGACGCTCGCGGAAGGCGGCGAGGATGCGCGGCAGGTGATAGGCGGCGATGGTGGGCAGGCAGCCGAAGGCCACCCGCTCCTGCCGCACATCCGCCTGCCCGCGCAGGGCGGTCAGTTCGTCCTCCAGCTCGGCCATCAGCCGCCGCGCCTTCGGCAGCAGATCCTGCCCGGCGGCGGTGAGCGCGATCTGGCGTGTGGTGCGCGCGAGAAGCTGGACGCCGAGATCCTCCTCCAGCTTGCGCATGCGGTGGCTGAGGGCGGTCTGCGACAGATTGAGGTGCGCCGCCGCGCGCAGGAAGGAGCCGCGCTCCGCGATGGCGACAAAGGCTTCGAGGCCGAGAAAGTCGACGCGCATGGCGGAGCCGGTCGGTCAGCGGGGCAGGGGGCGCGACCATGCCCTCAATAGGGCTGGTCGGACAAGGGCATGCCGATTGACAGGCGCCGGCGCGCCTTCCCATTGTGCAGCCGGCTCAGGGGGGCGGGATGATGGCGGGAACGCGGGCAACAGCCATTCTTATCGGCATCATCGCCGCCATCGCGCTGTGCGCGGCGCTCGCGGCTGCGCAGAGCGTGCTGGCGCCGGTGGCGTTCGCGCTGTTCGTCATGGCAGAGCGTGCTGGCGCCGGTGGCGTTCGCGCTGTTCGTCATGGCGATCGTGTGGCCCGTGCAGCGGCGCCTCCAGCAGCATCTGCCGGGTCTGGTGGCGGTGCTCGCCACCCTCCTCGTCACCCTCGCTGTCGCGGGCTCGGTACTCTCCACCGTGGTGTGGGGCCTCGGCCATGTGGGCCAGTGGGTGTTCGCCAACCTGCCCCGCTTCCAGTCGGTCTATGAACAGGGCACCGACTGGCTGGAAGGCCACGGCTTCGTCATGGCGGGCCTGTTCGCCGATACGTTCGACGTGCGCTGGATGCTGCGGATCATCCAGGACATTTCCGGGCGCCTGAACACGCTGGCCTCCTTCCTCATCATCACCTTTGTCTATGTGCTGCTGGGGCTGCTGGAAGTGGACGTGCTGCGCCGGCAGGTGGAGCGGCTGAAGCGCACCGACATCGCCGCCTATCTCGTCGTCGCAACAGCGGATTCGGCGCGCAAGCTGCAGGTCTACATGCTGGTGCGCACGCTGATGAGCATCGCAACCGGGCTCGTCGTGTGGGCCTTCACGCTGGTGGCGGGGCTGGAACTGGCGACCGCCTGGGGCGCCATCGCCTTTGCCATGAACTATATTCCGTTCATCGGCCCGTTCGTCGCCACCCTGCTGCCGACCCTGTTCGCGGTGGTGCAGTCGGGCTCGTGGGAACTGGCCGCGCTGGTCTTCATCTGCCTCAATGTCATCCAGTTCCTGACCGGCAGCTATCTGGAGCCGCGCATCGCCGGCAAGGCGCTGGCGGTCTCGCCCTTCATGGTTCTGCTGGCGGTGTTCCTGTGGAGCTATCTCTGGGGCCTGCCGGGCGCCTTCATCGGCGTGCCCATCCTGATCGTGGCGCTCACCTTCTGCGCCCACAGCACCACCTGCCGCTGGGTGGCGGACCTCATGTCCGGCCAGCCGCCGCCGGAGCCGGAGGCCGCCCCGCTGGCGTGAGAGCGCCCCTGGCGGGCCTCGCTCAGGCGCCGGGCTCGCGCACGAGGTCCAGCAGGGCGTTTTCCGCCTTGGAGCGGTAGCGGTCGGCGTGGCGCAGCACGAAGAAGGGGCGCGCGCCGAAATTCGCACCGACGCTCATGGGCACCTGCTTCAGCATGCCGGTGGACAGGCCCGCTTCCGCCACCAGTTCCGAAATCACGGTGGCACCCGCGCCGGCCGCGACCGCGCTCAGCACGGCCTCGTTGGAGGGGAATTCCAGCACCACGTTCAGCGTGCGCGGATCAACGCCCGCCTCCCGGCAGGCATCCTCGAACACCTGCCGCGTGCCGGAGCCGGGCTCGCGCAGGACCCAGTCGGAGGCGGCGAGCGCGGTCGCCGGAATGTCGCCGCCCTCCGCCCAGGGATGGTCCCTGCCCACCACCAGAATGAGGCGGTCGCCGGGCACCGCGATGCGCACCAGAAGCGGCGCGTTCACCTCGCCCTCCACGAAGGCAAGATCCGCCGCGCCCTCCAGAACAGCGGCGACGCACTGGGTGGTGTTGCCGATCTCCACCGCCAGCGTGATGGCCGGATAGAGCGCGCGGAACCGCGCGAGGCGCGGGCCGAGCCAGTAATTGGCGATGGTCTGGCTGGCATGGAGGGACAGGCGCCCGCGCTTCAGCCCGGACAAATCGTTCAGCACCGCCTCCGCCCGCGCCACCCGGTCGAGGATGGCCTGCGCCTCGCTCTGGAAGATCCGGCCGGGCTCCGACAGCTCGATGCGCCGCCCGACCCGGTGGAACAGGGGCAGGCCGCAACTGGCCTCCAGCGCCGCGATGGAGGCGCTGACCGCCGGCTGCGTCATGTTGAGACGCTCCGCCGCCCGCGTCATGTGAAGCTGGGCGGCGACCTCGATGAAGACGCGCAACTGCTCGAAGGTCATGGCTGAAAGGTCATGGCTGTTCCTGCCGGCCGGATGGCATCGCCGGTTCTACAGCCTGCGCGCGGAGAATTGAAGGTCAGGCGTCGGGACGATCGTCCGCGTCGAGGACGCTGCTGTCGGGTGCCAAGGTGTCTTCGCCCGCCCGATCATGGGCCGCGCGGGCGGCAAGGATCGCGTCGGCATGGTCATATGCCCACACGACCAGCCCCTTCAACGGCACGCCCATCTCCTCGCCGAGGGAGGTCATGTGGTAGGCGAGCCCGCCGCCGGAATCGGCGAGGGGGCCGCGTGCCACGAGGCCGTCGCGCTCAAGCCGCTTCAGGGTTCGCGACAGCATCTTCTGGGACACGCCGGGAATGCCGCGGCGGAGCTGGCTGAAGCGCTGAGGTCCGCCCTGCAGCCCATACAGGATGTGCAACGCCCATTTGTCGGCAAGGCACTCGATCACCGTATGGACCGGGCACGGCGGGTTCTGCTGATCCGACAGTTTGCCCATGTTCCGCTCCGCAGCCATCCGCCTGCTGAATCTTTCCAGAACGGCCCGGAAAGCAAGCGGCGCGTGGCGGCGGCGCTCTCACACCAGCGAGATCAGGGCGAAAGCGCTGCCGGCGGCCACCAGCGTCGCGGCCGCGCCGAGGGCGAGCGGCTTCAGGCCCTTCTCCTTCACCTTGCGCAGGTCGCTGTCGAGGCCGATGGCCGAGAGCGCAACCGCCAGCAGGAAGGTGGTGACCGGCGCGGCGATCGCCTTGGTCTCGGGCGGGAGGATGCCGAGGCTGTTGAGGCCGATCACGCCGATGAAGGCAAACACGAACCACGGCACCGGCGCGGAGGCGCCGGAGGCGGCGTCCCGGCTGCGCATGGACCAGGCAAGGCCGAGAACCAGCGGCGCCAGCAGCATCACGCGGGTGAGCTTGGCGATGGTGCCCACCTCCCCCGCTTCCTGCCCGCCCTGGAAGGCGGCGGCCACCACCTGCGCCACCTCGTGCACGGAGGCGCCGGTCCACAGGCCGTAGGCGTGCGGATCGAGATGCAGCAGCGGCATGAGGAAGGGATAGCCGAACATGGCGATGGAGCCGAACAGCGTCACGCAGGCCATGGCATAGGCCACGTCCTCGTCCGAGCCGCGCGTGACCGTGTTGGTGGCGACGATGGCGGACGCGCCGCAGACGGCGGTGCCGGCGGCGATCAGCTCGGACAATTGCCGGTCCACGCCGATGGCGGCGCCGATCCAGCGGGTGGCGAAGAAGGTGATGAACAGCGTCGCGGCCACGATGGCGAAGCCGGCGGTGCCGACCTCTGCCACCTGTCCGAACGTGACCTGGAGGCCGAGCAGGATGATGGCGAAGCGCAGGATGGGACGCGAGGCGAACTTGAGGCCCGGCTTGGCCATCGCCGGAACCTTGAACAGGGCGTGGGCGGCCATGCCGAAGAACACGCCGAGCACGAGCGGGCTCACCAGGGTCATACCGGTGACCCCGCGCACCACATAGGCGAGCACCGTGACGCCCACCGCCAGCGCCAGCCCCGGCGCGAGGGTCTTGAGGCGGGAGGTGCCGGGTGCGTCGATCACCGGCTTGCTGGCCACGGACATGTTCACGAAATCCTGCGTCTTCAGTCGGCTTCCAAAAGAGCAGGCAAAGCGGGCGGTGCCCATCAAATAAAACTTATCAGTTTGATCCGCCGAACTTATCTGTCCGCCCGCCCGTCGCATGTGACGGTTGCGTGACGTGATCTGGCGCAACGACAAGGCGAGGCCGGGGCCCCACTCTGGCCGCGATCGCACCGGGTGGCGCCATGTCCTTGCAACTGAGCCATTTTTCCCTGCCGGAAACCGGCGCGCACCGGGCGATGCCGCCGTCCGGCCCGCTGGTGGAGAAACTGCATCTCCACCGCATCGACTATCTGTACGGCCACCGGCAGGCGCTGTTCGAGGTCAGCCTGCCCATCTTCCGCAACCGCACCACGGCGCTGATCGGCCCTTCCGGCTGCGGCAAGTCCACCCTGCTGCGGGTGCTCAACCGGATGTACGAGCTGTATCACGACCAGACGGTCACCGGATCGGTGCTGATGGACGGGCAGGACATCCTCTCCCGCCGGCTCGATCCCATCCGGGTGCGCACGCGCATCGGCATGGTGGCGCAGAAGCCGACGCCCTTTCCCATGTCCGTGTTCGACAATGTGGCCCTCGGCGTGCGCCTCAACGAGGACCTGTCGCCGCGGGGCGTGGCGGAGCGGGTGGAATGGGCGCTGAACCGCGCCGCGCTCTGGGACGAGGTCAAGGACCGCCTGCGGGAAAGTGCGCTCGGGCTCTCCGGGGGGCAGCAGCAGCGCCTGTGCATCGCCCGCACCCTGGCCGTGAAGCCGGAGGTCATCCTGCTGGACGAACCCTGCTCCGCGCTCGATCCGCTCTCCACCGCGCGGATCGAGGACACGATGGACGAGCTGAAGCAGGATCACACCCTGATCATCGTCACCCACAACATGCAGCAGGCGGCGCGGGTCTCGGACTTCACCGCCTTCATGTATCTGGGCCGGCTGATCGAGTTCGGCCCCACCGCCGAACTGTTCACCACCCCGCAGGACGAGCGGACGCTGCGCTATGTGACCGGGCGGTTCGGCTAGCGCCGGTCAGAGCCGGACCAGCGTGCGCCCGCGCACCCGGCCCTTCAGGATGTCGTCGGCCAGCGCCGGCACCGCGTCCAGCGTCACCTCGTGGGTCATCCGGCTGAAATCCTCCGGCGTCAGCAGGTCCGCCAGTCGCTCCCAGGCCTGCTGGCGGGCGGGGAGGGGGCAGGCGACGGAATCGACGCCCAGCAGCGCCACGTTGCGCAGGATGAAGGGGAAGACGGTGGTGGGCAGGTCGCTGCTGGCAGCGAGCCCGCAGGCGGCCACCGCCCCGCCCCAGGCGGTGGAGGCGAGCACGTTGGCCAGGATCGCCCCGCCCACGGTGTCCACGGCGCCGGCCCAGCGCTCGCCCTGAAGCGGCTTGCCCGGTTCGGAGAGGACGGCCCGGTCCATCACCTCGGCGGCGCCGAGGGCGGTGAGATACGCCTCTTCCTCCCGCCGCCCGGTGAGCGCCACGACCCGGTAGCCGAGGCGCGAGAGCAGGCGCACCGCGACGCTGCCGACGCCGCCGGCCGCGCCGGTCACCAGAACCTCGCCCCCCGCCTTGATGCCGTAGCGCTCCAGCGCCGCGACGCACAGCATGGCGGTGAAGCCGGCAGTGCCGATCACCATGGCGTCGCGGGCGGACAGGCGCTCCGGCAGCTTCACCAGCCAGTCGCCCTTCACCCGCGCCCGCTGCGCGAAGCCGCCGGACCAGGTCTCGCCCACGCCCCAGCCGGTCAGCACCACCCGGTCGCCGGGAGCGAAGGCGGGGTTTTCACTCGTGCGCACCGTGCCGGCGAGGTCGATGCCCGGCACCATGGGGAAGGTGCGCAGGATGCGGCCGAGGCCCTTCAGCGCCAGCCCATCCTTGTAGTTGAGGGAGGAATAGGCCACGTCCACCGTCACATCGGCCTGCGGCAGGTCCGCTTCCGTGAGGGTTTCCAGCGCGATGGTCGTCCCCGCCTCGCCCTTGCGCGCCAGAATCGCGCGGAACGTGTCGCTCATTGCGGTCTCCTCTCCCGAAAGACGGTGTGCCGGTGGTCCAGCCTCGGCGGCACTCAAGCGCAAAGGCGCGCGGCCCGCAAATCCCCCGAAGGTCGCGCCCCCGCCATCGTCCGCCCGGCGCCAGAACCGGCGCGGCGGTGTATAGAGGGCGTCTCGGTTTTATCCAGGGCAAGCGCGCACGGACGCGCGGCGAGGGCGGCGTGACGGCGGATCTGGTGGTCTTCGGTGAGGATTGGGGGGCGCATCCCTCCTCGACCCAGCATCTGGTGCGGCATTTGCTGGCGCATCACCGCACGGTCTGGGTGAATTCCATCGGCCTGCGCCGGCCGCGCCTGTCCGCCCATGATATGGGCCGCGCCCTGCGCAAGCTGCGCGCCGCCGCCGGTCCCGCAGCCGCGCCCCGCGCGGTGGAGGCGCTGCCCGAAGGTCTCTCGGTGGTCTCGCCCCTTGCCGTGCCGTGGCCGGGAAGCCGGCTGGCGGAGAGGGCCAACGGCTGGCTGCTCGCCCGCCGGCTGCGGCCGGTCCTCGCCGCGCGCGGCATGGCGCGGCCGATCCTGTGGGCCTCGCTGCCCTCTGCGGTGGCGGCGGTGGGCCGGCTGGGCGAGCGGGCCGTGGTCTATTATTGCGGCGACGATTTCGGCGCGCTGAGCGGCGTGGACCATGCCCCGGTTCTGGAGATGGAGCAGCGGCTGGTGGCGAAGGCCGATCTCGTGATCGCCGCGAGCCCGGAACTGGCCCGGCGCTTTCCCGCCGGGAAGACCCGCCTCATCCCCCACGGCGTGGACGGGGCGCTGTTCGGCACGCCTTCCACGCGCGCGGCGGACCTGCCGGGCGGCAAGGTGGCGGGGTTTTATGGCAGCATCTCCGACTGGCTGGACCTTGCCATGCTGGAGCGCGCCGCCCGTGCCCTGCCGGACTGGTCCTTCGTGTTCGTCGGCCCGGTGCGCACGGATGTGTCCGCCCTCGCCGGCCTGCCCAATGTGCGCTTCCTCGGCGCGCGGCCCCATGGCGCGCTGCCGTCCTATGTGCAGCACTGGACGGTCTCGCTGATCCCGTTCCGCGACACGCCCCAGATCCGCGCCTGCAATCCGCTGAAGCTGCGGGAGTATCTCGCCGCCGGAACGCCGGTCGCAGCCACCCGCTTTCCGGCGCTCGAACCCTATGAGCCGCTGGTGGCGGCCATCGATCCCGACGGCGACCTGGCGATGGCCATCCGGCAGGCGGAAGCCATGGCCCCGGACGCCGCCCTTCGCCGCGCTGCCGTGGCGGAGGAGGGATGGGACCGGCGCGCGGACGCGGTGGAGGCGCTTCTGGCCGCCCTGTGAGGCGCCGCGCCGGGCCGGCTGCTACTGCCCCCGGCCGAGGATCATGGTGGTGAAGGTGCGCAGGATGATCCAGATGTCGGTCTTGATCCAGTCCAGCGGGTCCATGAGGCGCATGGCATAGGCATGGTCGTAGGAGACCTTGGAGCGGACGTCCTCGATGGAGGCGTCATAGCCCTGGTTGACCTGCGCGAGGCCGGTAATGCCCGGCTTCACCCCGAAGGTGCGCTCCACATAGAAGGGGATCTCGGTCTCCAGCTTCTGGAAGAAGACCGGCCGCTCGGGGCGCGGACCGACGATGGACATTTCCCCCTTCAGCACGTTCAGCGCCTGCGGCAGTTCGTCGATGCGGGTCTTGCGCATGAAGCGCCCGACCGGGGTCACGCGCGGGTCGTTGGCGCTGGCCCAGACCGCGCCGCGCTTCTCCGCGTCGATATACATGGTGCGGAACTTGTAGAGGTAGAACAGCCGGGTGAGGTGCGGCTCGGCCTGCCCCACCCGGAGCTGGCGGTACAGCACCGGGCCGCGCGAGGTCAGCTTGATCGCGATGGCCACGGGAACATAGGCGAGGGCGAGCACCAGCATGGCGATGCTGCCGATGACGATGTCGCAGGCCCGCTTGCCCACCCGCACCACGGGATGAATGAAGTCCGTCTGATCCATGTTGGTCACGTGTCCATGTCCGTCACGTGCGCCCGTCCCCAGCGCCCCTTGTCCCGACCCGACATTTGCCGAAGGCCGCCCCACAGGCCCGCCGCATGGCCTTCCACGAAATAGCCGGCCAGCCGCGCGATGCGCGGCATGCGGTCCGGCCGCAGCATCGCCGCGAGCGCGACGATATAGAAGCCCGCCTGACCCGCCAGCAAGAGCAGGTAGAAACGCGGGCCGGTGAACGCCAGGACGAGATTGGCGCAAAGCGCCACCACCATCAGGAACGGCACGAAGGCCCGCAGCGCCTTGCCCGACAGGAAGATGAAGGCAAGGCCCGGCCGGCGCGGATCGGCGAGCGCCCGCAGGCGCAGGGCCTGCTGCACATTGCCCGAGCCGATGCGCACCCGCCGCCGGAATTCCTGCGGCCGGGCGGTGCGCTCCTCTTCCAGCGCCACGATGGCGGGGTCGTAGACCGCCCGCGCCCCG
>NCCY01000107.1 GCA_002279855.1 Rhizobiales bacterium 12-68-15 | reverse complement strand
GGTTCTCGGCGCGGCGGCGCAGGCGCTGGCCCGTTCCGGCGGCGGCGAGCCGGGCGATGGCGTGGCGCGCCTTGCCGGCGATGCCGCACTTCTCGCCGCCCATCGCGCCTTCCTGCCGGCGGGCGGCGCGCGCCCGAAGGGCGACCATGCGCCCGAGCGGCTGGTGGCGCGGGCCAAGGTGAGCGATGCGCCCGATCTTGCCGCCGCGCTGCGGAGCCTGAGCCCGCGGGAGAAGACGGCGGCGCTTAGCGATGCCCCGGCGCTGGAGCGGCTGATGGAACTGGCCGGCCATCGCGCCCGCGCCTGACGCCTGACGCGGATGGGCATGAAAAAAACCCGCCCGGGCGAACCGGGCGGGGTCTTTCTCTTCAGGTCACGCCGTGTGCGCGATCACCAGCGGGGGCGGCAGTGCAGGCCGCCATACGGGCCGCGCCAGCAATAGCCGCCACCCCAGCCCGGACCCCAGCCGGGGCCGTACCACCAGTCGATGAAGAGGCTGGCATTGGTGCCGCTCTTCGGGGCGTCGCCGCCCAGCAGGCGATAATTATAGGTGAGCGTGTCGCCATTGATCTGCGGGTTGGTCAGTTCGATGACGGACGTCGCGGGCTTGCCGTCAACCGTCACCGCGATGGTGGCGTTCGGCGGGTCCTTCTCGAAATCGCTCTTGCCGCTCGTCCAGAGAACATCAGGGTCTGCGGGGCGATGCCCTTCAGGGTGATGGTCTTGTCGTCAACCGTCACGGAATCGGCCACCTGCACGAACAGCCAGTTCGCCGGCTTCATCTCTTCCGTATTCGCCGGCTTGGCAGGCGTCTGCGCATTGGCCATGCCGACAGCGCCGACAACGGCGATCAGCGCGCCGTAAATCAAGGACTTCATGGGTCACTCTCCGTGCGGGGTTTCGTTCCTCACCGCGGCGCCGAACATACCACCCGCCCGCCACATTTCCAGCCCGCGCCTAGGCAGAATGGGGTCACTGTCTCATTAAATTTCGGAAATTCAGGCCCCCTTACAGTGTCCGGAGGGGCCATATGCTGTGTTCAGGGAGGTCGACTTTGTTTCCGAGCCGCATCTCGGCAGGAATATTGAATTATTTCAAGTAAACGACATCGTCGGTCAAATTGTTACATAAACTGACATGGTGCGTATGCCCTCGCGGCGCGCGCCGCCACTGATTTCGAGCCCGGCAACCCGGCTTTCGCGGGTCCCTCCGGCCCGGCCTCCGATACCCGCATCGGCCGCCGGCGGACGGCTTGTCCCTCCGGCGGCATCGAGCGGAGCGAAGCCCTATTCGTTCAGCAGCCCCGCCAGCTTCAGCGCCACGCCCTGCGAGCCTTCCACCCGCAGGCGGCCGGTGGAGAAGGCCAGCATCGGCCCCATGCGGCCGGTGATGAGCTTGTCCAGCGTGTCGGAGGTGAGCTTCAGCACGGCCTCCGCCTCGCCGTCACCCGCCGAGATGTCCGCCTCCGGCCCGGTGGCATCCAGCAGGATGGCTTCCTTCAGGTCGGTGAGATCGAACCGCACGCGGTGGCCGAGGCCGGACAGGGCATCGGCGCGCTCGCGCATGGCTTCGATGAGGGAGGCGGTGTCGGCCATCGGGTCTTTTTCCTTCAGTCTTCAGAAAACAGCTTCGTCGAGCGCCATCAGCGAGCCCTTGCCGG
The DNA here is from genome assembly GCA_002279855.1 of Rhizobiales bacterium 12-68-15. Classification (GTDB taxonomy): domain Bacteria; phylum Pseudomonadota; class Alphaproteobacteria; order Rhizobiales; family Xanthobacteraceae; genus Aquabacter. Next base: position 10,025 of record NCCY01000107.1, on the reverse strand, counting down.
CCTTGATGGCGCCCCACAGGCTCGCCACCTGCGGCAGCAGGCGCTCGAAATAGAAACGGGCGGTGGCGCGCTTGGCGTCATAGAAGGCGATGTCCGCCCCCGGTTCGTTGCGCTTCTCCGCCGCCAGCTTCGCCATGCGCGCCCACATATAGCCGAGCGCGACCATGCCGAAGAGGCGCAGATATTCGGTGGCGGCGGCGCCGGCCTCTTCCGGGTCCTTCATGCCCTTCTCGGCGATGAAGCCGGTGGCGAGCTGGAGCGCGCCGAACGCCTTGCTGAGCGGGCCCATATAGGGGCCGATCTCCGGATCGTCGAGATTGGCATCGATGAAGTCGAGCACGGGATGGAAGAAGGAGCGCAGGAACCGCCCCGCATGGGCCGGCAGCTTGCGGCCCACCAGATCCAGCGCCTGCACGCCGTTGGTGCCCTCATAGATCATGGCGATACGGGCGTCGCGCACATACTGCTCCATGCCGTGGTCGCGGATATAGCCGTGCCCGCCATAGACCTGCACCGCCAGCGAGGCATTCTCGAAGCCGAGATCGGTGAACATGGCCTTCACGATGGGCGTCATCAGCGCGGTGAAATCCTCCGCCCGCTGGCGCTCCTCCGGATCGGTGGAACGCTCCATGATGTCGAGATGGCGCGCCACCCAGCCAGAGAGCGCGCGGCAGCCCTCGTTATAGGCGCGGATGGTCATCAGCGTGCGGCGCACGTCGGGATGGACGATGATGGGGTCCGCCGGCTTGTCGGGATGCTTCGCCCCGGTCAGCGCGCGGCCCTGGAGGCGCTCCCTGGCATAGGCCACCGCGCCCTGATAGGCCGCCTCGCCCACGCCGAGCCCCTGCGTGCCCACGGACAGGCGCTCGGAGTTCATCATGGTGAACATGGCGCGCATGCCCTTGTGGGGCTCGCCCACCAGCCAGCCGGTGGCGCCGTCGAAGCTCATCTGGCAGGTGGCCGAGCCGTGGATGCCCATCTTGTGCTCGATGCCCGTGCACAGCACGCCGTTGCGCATGCCGGGGCGGCCGTCTTCGGTGGGCAGGAATTTCGGCACCAGGAACAGGCTGATGCCCTTCACCCCCTTGGGGGCATCGGGCAGGCGGGCGAGAACCAGATGGATGATGTTCTCGGTCAGGTCATGCTCGCCGGCCGAAATGAAGATCTTGTTGCCGGTGATGGCATAGGAGCCGTCGCCATTGGGCTCAGCCTTGGTGCGCAGAAGGCCGAGGTCGGTGCCGCAATGGGGCTCGGTGAGGCACATTGTGCCGGTCCACACGCCCTCCACCATCTTGGGGAGATACTTCTCCTTCAGCTCCTCGGAGGCGTGATGGTTCATGGCGAGATAGGCGCCATGGGTCAGGCCGGGATAGAGGCCGAAGGCGAGGTTGGCGGAGCACATCATCTCCTCGATGAACTTGGTCACGCTCGCCGGCAGGCCCTGTCCGCCCCATTTCGGGTCGCAGGCAATGCCGTTCCAGCCGCCCTCCACATAGGTGCGGTAGGCCTCCTTGAAGCCCTTCGGGGCGCGCACCACACCATTCTCATAGGTGCAGCCTTCAAGGTCCGCCGCCTGGTTGATGGGGGCGAGAACCTCCGTGACCAGCTTGGCGCCTTCTTCCAGCACGGCGTCGATCAGGTCGGCCGTCACTTCCTCGCAGCCCGGCAGCTCTTTCAGCGCCTCGGAGCCGATGAGTTCATGAAGCACGAAGCGCATGTCGCGCAGCGGGGGGGTGTAGACCTGCATGGCGAAAGCGCATGTCGCGCAGCGGGGGGGTGTAGACCTGCATGGCGATGTCTCCCGTTCCGTCTCTTGCCTGTCCGCCGCAGGGGCGGTGTGTGTCGTCATCCGGCCGCCGCGCGCTGGTGGCGCGCGGACTGTGTGTCTCCCCGTCCCGCCCTCGTCGGGCATGATGCTGGGTCCCGGCGCCGCCCGGCCCCCTCTCCCGCAAGGCGGGGGAGGGCGTTTCGGGTGTGCCCGGCTTTTACGTTCTTCTCGTCCGTCATGGCCGGATCCCCCGCAGGCGGGAGAGGGTTTTTCGGTGCGCCCGGCCTGTCGCGTTGCGCTCAGTTGCGCAGCGGGCGGCCGGTCTCGAGCGTGTGCTCGATGCGGGCAAGCGTTGCGTTGGTGCGGATGAGGCGCATGAAGGCCGCGCGCTCCAGTTCCAGCACGTCCGCTTCCGTCACCGGCTCGATATGGTCGGCGTCGCCGCCCGTCAGCACGGTGGCGAGGGCATCGGCCACCACCAGATCGTGCTTCGTGGCCATGCCGCGCCGCGCGAAGCCTTCCGCCGCCATCACCATGGCGACCTTTCCGGAAGGGCCGGGCAGGGTGAGGTCGCGGGGCTTGGGCGGGGCATAGCCCTCCACCAGCGCCAGCGCCCTGGCCTTGGCGTCCGCCAGCAGGCGGTCGCGGTTCATGGTGATGCCGTCGCCCTCGCGCAGGAACAGAAGCTCCCGCGCCTCGGCGGCGGATTTCGCGACCGTGGCAACCGAGACCGTCTCGAACACCTTGGAGGGCGCGGGCATCGGCCCCTTGGGCAGGCTTGCCTCGGACTGCCAGCGGGTGAGCATTTCCTTGCAGCCGCCCCAGCCGGGAACGAGGCCGACGCCGCACTCCACGAGGCCGATATAGCTTTCCGCATGGGCCTGCACGGTACTGGAATGCAGCAGCAGTTCGCAGCCGCCGCCCAGCGCCATGCCGGCGGGCGCCGCGACGGTGGGGAAGGGGGCGTATTTGAGGTCCTGATAGACCTTCTGCCCCTGCGCGATCAGCTTCTCCACCTCGCCGAACGCCGCGATGTTGCAGGCGAACAGGGCGAGGCCGAGATTGGCGCCCACCGAGAAGTTCGAGCCCTCATTATAGATGACGAGGGCCTTGTACTTCTCCCTCACCAGCTTGGTCGCCTTGGCGAGCAGGGTGATGATGCCTTCATCCAGCGAATTGCTCTTGCTGGTGAATTCCAGGCACAGCACGCCGTCGCCGATATCCCAAAGCGAAGCCGAGCCGTTGCGCAGCACCGGCTGGCTGGCGAGCTTGATGTCCGCCAGCAGCAGCACGCCCTCGGGCCGGACGATGTCGTGATAGGCGCCGTCCATGCCGAGATATTGCCGCTTGCCGTCGGTGACGCGGTAGAAGGGCGTCGCCTCCGCCTTCGCCAGCAGCTCGGGAATGGCCGCGCCATCCTGCTTCAGCCGGGCGATGAGGGCGGCCGCGCCGATCTTGTCGATCAGCTCGAACGGGCCCCATTTCCAGTTGTAGCCGAGGCGCATGGCCTCATCCACGGCCACGATATCATCCGCCGCCTCGGGCACGAGCCGCGCCGCATAGGCGAGCGTGCGGCCCATCACCTGCCAGGCATAGCGGCCCATGGGCGTGTCGCTGGCGATCAGCGCGGCGATGTCCTTCTCCGCGCCTTCCGGCAGCGCGGCCCTGTCCTGTGCGCGATAGGTGCCCGTCGAGAGGTCGATGGCCTCCTTCACCTTGCCGCCGTTCTCGCGGTTGAGGCGATAGAAGCCGCCCTTGCCCTTGCGGCCGGTCATGCCGGTTTTCAGCATGGTGTCGATGACCGGCACCTCGCGGATGAGCGCGTGGAACGGGTCGCTTTGCGGCAGGGTGCGCTGGAGGCTGCCCACCACGTGGGGCATGAGGTCCAGCCCCACCAGATCGATGAGGCCGAACACGCCGGTCTTGGGGAAGCCGAAGGGCCGGCCCATCACCACGTCTGCCTCTTCCACCGTGAGGCCGAGGTCCAGCGCGCCGATCACCGCCGCCTGCAGCCAGTAGGTGCCGAGGCGGTTGGCGATGAAGCCGGGCGTGTCCTTGCAGCGCACCACGGTCTTGCCGAGCCGCACGTCCGCGAAGGCGGCGACGCGGTTTGCCGTGGCGGCATCGCTTTCCGGCCCGGTGACGATCTCCAGCAGCCGCATGTAGCGCGGCGGGTTGAAGAAGTGGGTGATGAGAAAGTCCCGCCGGAAGCTCTCCGGCAGGCCGGCGGTGAGGTCCGCCAGCGGAATGGTGGAGGTGTTGGACGAGACCGGCGTGCCCGGCCGGCGCGCCGCCTCGATCCTGGCATAGAGCGCCTGCTTCACGTCCAGCCGCTCCACCACCGCCTCGATCACCCAGTCGCAGGTGGCGATGTCGCCGAGGTCATCCTCGATATTGCCGGGCGTCACCAGCTTGGCGGCGGCCTTGGACATGAAGGCGGCGGGCTCCGCCTTCAGCAGCTTCTGGATGGCGCCCTTGGCGATGATGCTGCGGTCGCTCGCGCCTTCGGGCACGATGTCCAGCAGCAGCACTTCGGCGCCGGCATTGGCGACATGGGCGGCGATACCCGCGCCCATGACGCCCGCGCCGATGACGGCGACCTTGCGGATGTCGGTCATGGCGGGCCTCACACGCGCTCGAGAATGGTGGCGATGCCCTGTCCGCCGCCGATGCACTGGGTGGCCAGCGCATAGCGCCCGCCCTCGCGCTTCAGCAGGGCGGCCGCCTTGCCGACGATGCGCGCCCCCGTGGCGCCCAGCGGATGGCCGAGCGCGATGGCGCCGCCATCGAGGTTCAGCGTCTCGGTGGCGATGTTGAGTTCGCGGGCGCAGGCGATGGCCTGCGAGGCGAAAGCCTCGTTCAGTTCTACGACGCTGATGTCCTCGATCTTGATGTCGGAGCGCGCCAGCGCCTTGCGGGTGGCCGCCACCGGGCCGATGCCCATGATCTCCGGCGCGCAGCCCGCCACCGCCACGCCGCGCAGGCGGGCGAGGGGCTCAAGGCCGTGCTTCTCGGCATAGTCTTCGGTGCAGACCAGCACCGCCGAGGCGCCGTCCGTGAGGGGGGAAGAGGTCGCGGCCGTCACCGTCCCGTCCTGGTTGAAGGCGGGCTTCAGGCCGGCAAGGTCTTCCGCCGTGGTCTCGGCGCGGATGCAGCCATCCTGCTCCACCGTGTCTCCCTTGGAGGTGATGGGCACGATCTCGTCCTTCAGCCGGCCTTCCGCCTGCGCGCGGGCCGCCTTCTGCTGGCTGGCGAGGGCGAAGGCGTCCTGGTCGGCGCGGGTGATCTGCCACTTGCGGGCGACATTCTCGGCGGTGTCGCCCATGCCCATATAGGCGGCGTTGTTCTTGGCGTGCAGGGCCGGGTTCGGCATGGGGTTGAAGCCGGTCATCGGCACGCGGCTCATGCTCTCGACGCCGGCGCAGACGAACACCTCGCCCGCACCCAGCTGGATCTGCCCGGCGGCCATGTGGATGGCCTGCATGGAAGAGCCGCAGAAGCGGTTCACCGTGACGCCCGCCACCGACTGGGGCAGGTCCGCGATCATGCCGATGAGGCGGGCGATGTTGAAGCCCTGCTCGGCCTCCGGAAAGGCGCAGCCGACGATCAGATCCTCGATGTCCTCCGCTTTGACGCCGGTGCGCAGGATCAGCTCGCGCACCACCTGCGCGGCCATGTCATCCGGGCGCACGCGGGCAAGCTCGCCGCGCTTGGCGGGGGTGAAGGGCGAGCGGGCATAACCCGCGATGACCACGTTCTTCATGGGTTCTCCTGCCTTGGGTCCTGAGCGGGCTCGCCCTTCGTGAGCGTCCCGCCTTCGCATGGTCTGTGGGCTTGGTGGGGGCGCGGAAGGACCCGACATAGTCATGGCCCATGGCACCCCGATGACCGGGCGCCCTTCAGCTGTCGTCGGTGCCGGTGCGCAGCGCTCCCGCCAGTGCGGCGAGGGTCTGCGCCTCGATTTCCTTCAGTTCGTCGATGGAGACCTCCAGCGCCTCGCGCTGCTCCTCCAGCATGGCGAGCCGGTCCTGCACCTTCTTCAGCAGCAGGCGGATCTGCTCGCTCTGGGAGGGGTCGAGGTCATAGAGATCAAGATATTCCCGGATCTCCCGCAGCGTGAAGCCGAGCCGCTTGCCGCGCAGGATCAGGAGAAGACGGGCGCGGTCCCGCTTGGTGTAGATGCGGATGTTGCCCGCGCGGCGGGGCGTCACCAGCCCCTTGTCCTCATAGAAACGGATCGTGCGCGCCGTGATGCTGAGATCGCGCGCCAGCTCCGTCACCGTGAAGAAGGTGTCCGTAAGTGCGCCCGGCGGGGTCCGTCTGGATGCCATCTGCGAGACCTAACCTATACGTCATGTCTTGGCACCAAGATACACGGTCCGGTTCCCAGCACAAGCCGGTCGCCGTCGATGCTGCGTTGCGATTGTGAATCATAAAAGTAATGCTGCAATGCAAAAATACCTATTCTGATATTCGTTTTGAGCGGACATCACGGTACAGCCGAAGCACAGCGAGACGGTCGATTGCAGTGGATGGCACTGTTCTGAGAATACAGGCTGTATTCTCGATTCAAACTTGGCCGATGCCGAGAATTGGCGTGACCAAATCGCCACATACTCGTCGGTTGCGTGAAGATCGCCAAGTGGCTGGTTGACCTGAGGCGGGAATAAGGCATGCTGACGTATAGGAGATGGTGTGAACGCAAGGACGGCAGCGGGTGGCGGTGACGCCCCCGGAAGCAGGCCCGGCACCCGTCTTCAGAGGAATCGCCAAGTCATTGGGGGGTCATATGAAACTGGGCGTCACGTCGTCCCGCGCTGCGCGGCTTCTTCTGTCCACCTCGGTCCTCGTGCCGGTCGCGCTCGGTGCGCAGGCCGCCCTGGCCGGCGGTTTCGGCCTGCGCGAGCAGAGCGCCTACTATCAGGGCACGTCCTTTGCCGGCAACGCCGCCGGCGGCGCCGGCCTTGGCTCAATGTATTGGAATCCCGCGGCAATTTCCTTCGTGCCCGGCATGCAGTTCGAAGGCAACGTCACCTATATCGCGCCCCATTCCACCGTGGACGTGATCTCCGCCACCAGCGTCACCGGCGCGAATCTCGGCACGCTGGGCGTTGGCGATATTGCGGATAACGGCGTTCTGCCAACGGGTTACGCGACCTATGGCTTCGACCGCTGGGCGGTGGGCCTGTCGCTCAACTCCCCCTACGGCCTCGTGACGGACGCCACCTGTAACTGGTCCGGCCGCAATTATGGCTGCTATAACAGGATCTTCGACATCAATATGGGCGCCCAGGTCGCCTACCGGGTCAATGACTGGCTGACCATCGGCGGCGGGCTGAACGCCAATTACATCGACGCCAAGCTCACCAACGCCCAGTTGCTCAGCGCCGCGCCGCCCTTTCCGACCGGCAATGCCGTGGTGAACGGCGACGCCATCGGATTCGGCTTCTCGCTCGGCGCCCTCTTCACCGTCATGCCGGGGACGACCATCGGCATCGGCTATCGCTCGGCCATCAATAACACCCTGGAAGGGCTCACGAATATCAGCACGGTTGGCGGTACGACCGTGGCGAACCTCGCCACCACGGCCGGCCTGACCCTTCCCGATCAGGTCACCGCCAGCTTCCGGTCCCAGATCGCCCCGCAATGGACCGTGTCGGGCACCGTGGAATGGACCAACTGGTCCACCGTGCAGGAACTGGTGATCGCTACCTCCGCCGGCAGCCCCTCCGTCCTGAACCTGCAATGGCAGGATGGCTGGTTCTTCTCCGGCGGCGTGGAGTATCAGTGGACCCCGCAGCTCGCCGTCCGTGCTGGTGCAGGCTATGAGATCAGCCCCGTCACCGATGAACACCGCAGCCCCCGCCTTCCTGACACAAACAGGATCTGGCTCTCTGCCGGCCTGACCTATGCGTGGACGCCGAACCTCAGCATCGACTTCGCCTATACGCATCTGTTCGGCGACTCGGGCAGCATCACCCAGTACTCGACGGAGCTGGGCAATGCCGCGCGCGGCAACCTCGTGGCCGAAATTGGCGACAGCTATGCCGACATCGTGTCGCTGGGTGTGCGGTATCGCTTCGACAGCAGCCCGGTAAAGACCGCCCTGATCACCAAGTAAGAAAAAGGCGGCCCGCTCCGGTGCGGGGCGGGCCGTGCTAAACAGGGGCCGGTGGAACGGACCGAAGGGTCCGACCGGGAGGAAGGACATGCTTGCAAAGCAGCCCGTGGCCCTGAAGACGGGGCCGGTGTTTGATCTTCTGGATGCCAGCGTGCGCCGCCATGCCACGCGGCCGGCGCTGAATTTCCTTGGCCGAAAATGGACTTATGCCCAACTGGGGGCAATGGTCGATGCGGCTGCGGCGGGGCTCCAGAGGCTCGGCGTCACCAAGGGCGTGCGGGTGGGGCTGTGCATGCCAAACACGCCCTATTCCGTGGTCTTCTATTTCGCCGTGCTCAAGGCCGGTGGAACGGTGGTGAATTTCAGCCCGCTCTATGTGGAGCGGGAGCTGAAGCACCAGATCATGGATTCCGGCACCACCATCATGGTCGTGCCGGACCTCAAGCTCATTCATTCGCGGGTGGCGGCGGTCGCGGCGGAATCGGGCGTCCGCAAGATCATCGTCTGCCCGATGGCGAAAATCCTGAAATTCATCAAGGCACTGGGCTTCCTGCTGCTGAAGCGGAACGACATTGCCAGCTTCGATCCGGCGGACGGTGTGCACGTCACCTACGACGCGCTGCTGCGCGATGCCGGACCTCTCACGCCGGTCAGCATCGATGCCGAGCGGGATCTGGCCGTGCTCCAATATACCGGGGGCACGACCGGCGTTCCCAAGGGCGCGCAACTGTCCCATGCCAATGTCACGGCCAATGCCATCCAGGTGCGCGACCATGTGTGCGTGCTGGGCGAAGGTGAGGAGCGGGTGCTCGGCGTTCTGCCGCTGTTCCACGTCTTCGCGATGACCACGGTGATGACGCTGCCGCTCTCCATCGGCGCCGAGATCATCCTCGTGCCACGCTTCAATCTGGACGATCTTCTCGCCACCATCGCGCGGGAACGGCCGACGGTGTTTCCCGGCGTGCCGACCCTCTTCACGGCGATCAACAATTGCCCGACCGCGCGGCGGGAGCACTTGTCCTCCCTGCGCCTCGGCGTGTCCGGCGGCGCCCCGCTTCCGGCGGAGGTGCGGGCGCGCTTCAATGAACTGTCCGGCTGCAAGCTGGTGGAAGGCTATGGGCTGAGCGAAACCTCGCCCGTGCTTACCGCCAACCTGCCCCTGGGCGTCATCAAGGACGGCTCTGTGGGCACGCCCGTTCCCGGCACGATCATCGAGATCCGCGACCTCGCGGACCCGACCCGCATCCTCGGCGTGGGGGAGCGGGGCGAGGTGTGCGCCCGTGGCCCGCAGGTCATGTCCGGCTACTGGCAAAAGCCGGAAGCCACGCGCGATGCCTTCATCGACGGCGCCTTCCGCACCGGCGACGTCGGCTATCTCGATGAGGACGGCTATCTTTTCCTCGTGGACCGCATCAAGGACGTGATCCTGTGCGGCGGCTACAATGTCTATCCCCGCATGATCGAGGAAGCGCTCTATCTGCATCCGGCGGTGGCGGAGGCGGTGGCGATCGGCATTCCCGATCCCTATCGCGGCCAGGCGCCCAAGGCCTTCGTGACCCTGAAGGAGGGCCATGAGGCGACCCCGGAAGGGCTGGCGGACTTCCTCAAGACGCAACTGTCCAAGATCGAATTGCCCAAGCAGGTGGAAATCCGCGACAGCCTCCCCAAGACCCTCGTGGGCAAGCTCTCCAAGAAGGAACTGGTGGAGGAGGAAAAGGCACGGGCTCTGGGCAAGACGCCGGGGGCCTGAGGCCACCCACGCGGTGGCACGCCCTCGCGGCCTTGCTGAGGCTCAGTTCTCCGTGCCCTCGAACCGGGCCTGCCCGGCGAAGACATAGCCGATGCCCCGCGCCGACAGCAGGGGCAGGGCGCAGCCGCACTCGCGTTCCACCTTCCGCCGGAGGCGGAACACCATCACGTCCAGCCCGCGCCCGTCGGAATCCGGGTCCATCCGGTTCCGGGGCGGCACGAGATCGAGCCGCGCCACCGGCTGGCCGGGTGTCTGCATCAGCCGATGCACCAGATGCCGCTCGGCGGAGGTGAGGGGCATCTGCATGCTGTTGGGCGCGATCAGGGACCAGCGGGTGAGGTCGAGGCACCATCCGTCCGGGATTGCCTCCTCCTTGCTCTCGGTGG
>NCCY01000375.1:1807-2784 GCA_002279855.1 Rhizobiales bacterium 12-68-15 | reverse complement strand
CCTGTGGCGGACGGGCGGCGTCAGACGCTGGCCGGGTCCGCCGCGCCCATCAGCCGCTCGGCGGCGGCGCGGGCCTCGGCGGTGACGGAGGCGCCCGCCAGCATGCGGGCGATCTCCTCGGTGCGCAGCGCCGTGTCCAGCGGCGAGACGCGGGTGGTGACCGGCGCATCCGCCGCGGCGCCGGGGGCGCTCGCCTTGGAGATCAGCAGATGATGCCGCGCCCGCGCCGCCACCTGCGGGGCATGGGTGACCGAGAGCACCTGAACCTTCTGGGCCAGCCGCGCCAGCCGCGCGCCGATGGCATCCGCCACCGCGCCGCCGACGCCGGTATCGATCTCGTCGAAAATCAGGGTGGGCGCGGAGCCACGATCCGCCAGCACCACCTTCAGCGCCAGCAGGAAGCGCGACAGCTCGCCGCCCGACGCCACCTTCATCATGGGGCCGGGGCGGGTGCCGGGATTGGTGCGCACCCAGAACTCCACCCGGTCATGCCCTTCGGGGCCGGCGGCCTCCGGATCGGTCACGACGGGGACCGTGAACAGGGCGCGCTCCAGCTTGAGCGGCGGCAGTTCGGCATTCACCGCCGTCTCCAGCCGCGCCGCCGCCACTTTGCGCGCCTCGGACAGGCGGACAGCCGCCCCCGCATAGGACGCCCGCGCCTCCTCGGCCGCACGCTCCAGCGCGGCGAGGCGGGTGGCGCTCCGGTCGAGAGCGGCAAGGTCGGCCGAAAAGCGGGCAGCCAGCGCCGGCAGGTCGTCGGCGGGGATGGCGAACTTGCGGGAGGCGGCGCGCAGGGCGAACAGACGCTCCTCGATCCGCTCAAGTTCGCGCGGATCGAAATCCGCCTCGCGCAGGGCCGCTTCCAGATGAGAACGGGCGGTCTCAAGTGCATCCAGGGCGAGGTCAATCGCATCTACGGCGGGCCGTACCAGATCCTGCGCCTCGCCCGCGCGGCGTTCCAGCCGGCGAACGGCAGC
>NCCY01000375.1:0-1715 GCA_002279855.1 Rhizobiales bacterium 12-68-15 | reverse complement strand
GCCGCCGCCAGCCGCGCCCGCTCACCCTCCGCCTCCGCCACCGCCGCCCGCCAGGCCCGCCAGCGGGCGGCCAGCTGCTCGGCATCGCGGGTCAGCCCCCCGAACGCATCCAGCAGCGCCCGGTGGGTCGCCGGATTCACCAGCGCCCGGTCATCATGCTGCCCATGCAACTCCACCAGCCGCGCCGCCAGGGCGCGCAGGGTCTGTGCACTGACCGGCTGCTCGTTGATGGTGGCGCGGGTGCGCCCGTCCGCCATCTGGACGCGACGCACGATCAGGTCGCCGTCATCGGGAATGTCCGCCTCGGCGAGAACCGCCCGTGCCGGGTGGTCCAAGGAAAGGTCAAACACCGCCGTCACCTGCCCCTTGGCCGCGCCGTGGCGCACCAGGGCGCCATCGCCCCGCCCGCCGAGAGCGAGCGAGAGCGCATCCAGAAGGATCGACTTTCCGGCGCCCGTCTCGCCTGTGAGAACCGTGAGGCCCTCATTCAGGACGAGATCGAGCTTCTCGATCAGAACGATGTCCCGGATCGAGAGGGAGGACAGCATGGGCCTCAGCCGAGACCGAGTTTCTTGAACGCCTGGCTGATCCAGGAGCCCTTGTTTTCCTTAGGTTCCAGCCCGCCCTGCTGCACGAGGCGGTAGGCGTCCTTGTACCAGGGGCTGTCCGGGAAGTTGTAGCCGAGCACCGCAGCGGCGGTCTGCGCCTCGCCGACGATGCCGAGCGCCATATAGGCCTCGGTCAGGCGGAACAGGGCTTCTTCCACCTGACGGGTGGTCTGGTAGCGGGTCACCACCACCTTGAAGCGGTTGATGGCGCCGGTATAATTCCGGTTCTCCAGATAATACCGGCCGATCAACATTTCCTTGCCGGCAAGCTGGTCACGGGCCACGTCCGCCTTCTTCTTGGCGGCGACGGCATATTCCGTGTCCGGATATTTACGCGCCACATCGTCCAGCGCATCCAGCGCCTGACGCGTCGCCTTCTGGTCGCGTGTCACGTCGGGAATGTTGTCGTAATAGGCGGAGGCCACGAGATAGCTGGCATAGGCCGCATCCGGGGAGCCGGGATGCAGGGTCAGATAGCGCTTACCGGCGCTGATGGTCTCGTCATATTCTCCGAGCTGGTAATAGACATAGGTGTCCATCAGCAGCGCCTTGCGGGCCCATTCGGAATAGGGATGGGTGCGGTCGAGATCCTCGAAGCGCTTGGCAGCTGCCTTGAGGTCCCCGCGATTCATGAGGGTCAGGCCCTCATTGTAAATCTTCTCCGCCGGCTCATCCGGAGGAATGATGTCGTCCTTGTCGGTGGCACATCCGGCGAGGGTGGCCGCAACCAGAAGCGCGCCGCAGATCCCGGCAATCCGGGAGCGCAGGGCGCGCGCTGATGCCGCGTGAGAGAAAAGGCGCATCACGTGAAGATCCACTCCCGAGCCATTGCTTCACCCTCGCCCGTCGTGCCGGGACGGAGGGCCGCCACCAACGCGGCTAACGGCGCTTTCCGACGGCATTGTGGCGCAGGAGTGTGAAGACACGGCAAATTACGCGAGAAGGAATAGGCCGCTCCGCTCAACAAGGAAAGAGCGGACGGCCCGGCGGGGCGAGAGAGCCCGGTCCGGCCGTCGGGGACCCGGCTTTTCAGCGGTCGGGCGCGAAGGCGAGGACGGGAGCGCCGGCCACCAGTTCCGCACCTTCACGGCGCGCACGGGCGGGAGC
>NCCY01000106.1:5660-13694 GCA_002279855.1 Rhizobiales bacterium 12-68-15 | reverse complement strand
ACTTCGAACACCAGTTCGTCATGCACCTGAAGCAGCATGCGGGCGGACAGCTGCGCCGCCGCCAGCGCCGGCTCCATGCGGATCATGGCGCGGCGGATGATGTCCGCCGCCGTGCCCTGAAGGCGCGCATTGATGGCGGCGCGTTCGTTGAAGGCGCGCACCGAGGGATTGGAGGCGGCGATGTCCGGATAATGGCAGCGCCGGCCGAACAGCGTCGTCACATAGCCATGCTCGCGGCAATAGCTGCGGGTCTCGTCCATATAGGCGCGGATGCCGGGGAAGCGTTCGAAATAGCGGCGGATATAGAGCCCGGCCTCCTCGCGGGGAATGCCGAGCTGGTTGGCGAGGCCGAACGCCGAGATGCCGTAGATGATGCCGAAATTGATCGCCTTGGCCCGCCGGCGCACCTCGCTGGGCATGCCCTCCACCGGCACGCCGAACATTTCGGAGGCGGTCATGGCATGGATGTCCAGCCCGTCGCGGAACGCCTGCCGCAGGGTCGGGATATCAGCGATCTCGGCCAGCAGGCGAAGTTCGATCTGCGAATAGTCGGCCGACACCAGAAGCGTGCCGGGCTGCGCCACGAAGGCGCGGCGGATGCGGCGGCCTTCCTCGGTCCGGATCGGAATGTTCTGGAGGTTCGGTTCGGACGACGACAGCCGCCCCGTGGTGGTGGCGGCGAGCGCATAGCCGGTGTGCACGCGCCCGGTGCGCGGGTTCACATAGGAGGGCAGCGCATCGGTATAGGTGGAGCGGAGCTTGGCGAGCTGGCGCCATTCCAGGATCTTCTGCGGCAGCTTGTGGCCGGCCTCCGCCAGTTCCTCCAGCACGTTCGCCTTGGTGGACCACGCCCCGGTCGCCGTCTTGGTGCCGCCGGGCAGGCCCATGCGCCCGAACAGGATGTCGCCCATCTGCTTGGGCGAGCCCACATTCAGCCGCTCGCCGGCCAGTTCGGCGATCTCGTCCTCAATGCGCGCCGCGCCCTGCGCGAACTCGCTGGAGAGGCGGGAGAGCATAGCGCGGTCGATGGCGACGCCGCGCGCCTCCATGCGCGAGAGCACCGGGATCAGCGGGCGCTCCAGCGTCTCGTAGACGGTCGCCATGCCTTCCGCCGGAAGGCGCGGCTTCAGCACGCGCCAGAGGCGCAGCGTCACGTCCGCATCCTCGGCCGCATAGGCGGTGGCAGGCTCCAGCGCGACCTTGTCGAAGGTCACCTGCCCCTTGCCCTTGCCGGCCACCTCCGCAAAGCTGATGGGCTGATGGCCGAGATGGCGCACCGACAGGTCATCCATGCCGTGGTTTCCGCGCCCGGCATCCAGCGCGTAGGACATGCACATGGTGCAGTCGAACGGCCCCACCGCGATGCCGTAGCGGGCGAGGATGGACGCGTCATACTTCACATTGTGCCCGACCTTGAGCGTGCCCTTGTCCTCCAGCATGGGCCGGAGCACGGCGAGCGCCTGCTCCATGGGGATCTGGCCGGGCAGAAGGCCCTCGCTGAACAGGCCGTCTCCGGCCCCCACATGGGCGAGCGGGATGTAGCAGGCCACATTGGGGGCCAGCGCCAGAGAGACGCCGACGAGGTCGGCCTGCTGCGGGTCGATGCCGGTGGTCTCGGTGTCGAAGGCGACAAAGCCCTGCTCCATGGCGCGGTCGCACCAGGCCTGAAGCTCCGACAGGTCGAGAATGGTGCGGTAGAGCGTCCGGTCCACCTTGGTGGACCGCGCTTCCTGTGCGCGGGCGCTTGCGAGGTCGGACGGCTCGGCCATGTTCGGGCGGCGGAGCGCGGCGGCGCCTGGCCGTGGTGCCGGGGCATCCGCCTCCAGCGGCTCGGCGAGCGGGGGCGTGTAGCCCACCGGGGCGCCGGGGGCGAGCGCCGGGTCCGGCTCGATCTCGCCCGCCTCCACGCCGAAGGCTTCCGCCGCGCGGCGGGTGATGGTGGTGAATTCCATCGCCTTGAGGAAGGCGATGAGGCGGCGCCCGTCCGGCTCCTCCAGCACGAGGCTTTCCAGCGGAACCTCCACCGCAACGTCGGTCACCAGCGTCACCAGCTGCTTGGAGATGCGGGCCGCCTCGGCATTGGCCTGGAGGGATTCCCGGCGCTTGGGCTGCTTGATCTCGCCGGCCCGCGCCAGCAGGGTTTCGAGGTCGCCGAAATCCTGGATCAGCGTGGCGGCGGTCTTGATGCCGATGCCGGGCACGCCGGGCACATTGTCGGTGCTGTCGCCCGCCAGCGCCTGCACGTCCGTCACCTGCTCCGGCGGCACGCCGAAATAGTCGATCACTTCGGGCACGCCGATCCGCCGCTCGGGCCGTGCGCCGCGCCCGCCCGCCTCGCCGGAGGCGGGGTCATACATGCTCACCCGCTCCCCGATGATCTGCATCAGGTCCTTGTCGGCGGAGACCACCAGAACGTCCGCCCCGGCCTCGGCCGCCTGCTTGGCATAGGTGGCGATGAGATCATCCGCCTCGTAGCGGGCCATTTCCACGGGGATGAGGCCGAACGCCTTCACCGCCTCGCGCATCAGGGGGAATTGCGGGATCAGTTCCTCGGGCGGGTCGGAGCGGTTGGCCTTGTAGGCGGGATAAAGCTCCTTGCGGAACGAATCCTCCGACTTGTCGAAGATGATGGCGAGATGGGTCGGGCGGATGCCCATGGCCCCCTCGCGGATGAACTGGAACAGCTTGGTGCAGAACAGCCGCACCGCCCCGGTCGGCAGGCGATCCGAGCGGAAATTGTACTTCCGGTCCTGGTTGATGGACTGGAAATAGGCGCGGAAGACGAAGGACGAGCCGTCCACCAGGAAGACATGGTCGCCAGGCTGGATGGGGCGCGGAGCTGTGGACATGGTTTGTTCCAGGTTTGCGGCGCGCACGATGCCCGACCGGCGCCGCGCCGACAACCCTTGCACCCCACGGCACCCCACCCGCGTGCGTGCCCTCAAACCTCGCGCAGCGGCTTTTCCAGAATGGCGAGCACGCGCGGCAGGTCGTGGCCGCGCTTCAGGATCAGGCCGGTCTGGGACACCACGCTGTAGGCACCCTGCTTGCGGGCGAGGCGCGGGTCCTTCTCGATGCGGTAGAGCGGCACGTCCATGGCGCGCCGGAACACGCAGAACACCGCCTTGTCGCGCAGGAAGTTGATGGCATAGTCGCGCCATTCGCCGGCAGCCACCATGCGCCCGTAGAGATCAAGGATGCGGTCCAGCTCCCGGCGGTCGAACGTGACCATGGCGGGAGACGACTGGGGAGACGTGGACGGTCCGCTTGCAGGCATCGCCCGCTGGCGCGACCGGAACAAAGGTTCAATATCTGCCATCGGGCTCCCTGGGTGAGCGGCGGAGACCTCCGCCCGAGGGCATCACCCGTCGCGGACGGATCAAGCCGGGCGATCTTGAGCGAACCTCTTTCGGCCTATGGTCCCGGGCCGAGGACGCTGCATTGCCTCAGATGATCCTCCGCCGCCGGCGCTCTGGCAAGGGGATTGGAAAGCCGGCTCCGTGTCCCCCGGATGAGGCCCGCTCCCGGCCTCACGAGGTCGTCAACCAAAATCACAGTCTGGCCTTTTTCCGGCCCAGCGTTCGCCGTGCGGCGGCAGGATATTCGATCCCGTAGCAGGGCCGGTTCGCAGTCGCTCCGGTCTATCCCAGCCCCCCAGCCCCCCGGGGTGACAGGCGAACCGGCCACTGCTGCGCACCATCAGATGAAGACCCTCCTCAAGGCCGCCCTCCAGCGGCCTTTTTTGTTGTCCTTTTCCGGCAGGGCGCCGCGCAAACGAAAATGCCCGGCGGGGGGCCGGGCATTTCGAGAACATCTGGACGGTGCCGAGCGCTATCGCGTTCTCTGCGACACCCGCACGGACGGTGCCGCGAACACGTGCACCGGAAGCGACGCCATCGCCTCGCCGCTGAAGCCGGTGGTGGACAGGCCGCCGGTGGGATCCTTGGAGAAGGTGGAGGCCACCGCCACGCGCGGAGGCGCCATGAAGCTGCCGAAACTCCGCAGTTCGGGCAGCTTCATGTAGGACTCGGAAGTCATCTGAGGCGCAACGAACAGGCGGCCGAACGGCACCACTTCCCGCGTGCGCTGCCGCTGGAGCGCCGGCGCGGCGATCATCGCCGGCGTCAGGGGACGGGCGGGGTCCATGTCGGCGGCCGACGGCGCATAGGAGAGCACGGCCTCCGTCTGGTCCGGCGCCTGCGCGATCAGGCCGGGCGGCACGAGGCCTTCGGAATTGAAGCCCTGCGACACGAATCCCTGCGCCCCGCTCAGCCCCTGGGAGAAGCCTTGCGTCGCGAAGGGCTGGGATGACAGCGCCTGCGCGGCCGACCCGCGCGGAGCGGTGAGTTCCGCGACCTGCGTCCGCGCCGCCGTCGCCTCGGATGGCCCGCGCGTGATGACGGTGGGCAGCGGAACCGGGCCGATGCTGGCGGTGACGATGGGATCCGGCGCCACCGGGCGCTTCAGGGGCATCGGCGCGTTGGGCAAGGGCGCCATGACCGCCTGCGCGGTGATGATGGCGGCGGCGATTTCCGCCGGGCGTGC
This sequence comes from Rhizobiales bacterium 12-68-15, assembly GCA_002279855.1. Lineage (GTDB taxonomy): Bacteria > Pseudomonadota > Alphaproteobacteria > Rhizobiales > Xanthobacteraceae > Aquabacter. The sequence continues at coordinate 9,149 of NCCY01000106.1, read as the reverse complement.
CGAAGGCAGCGGGGCGGCGGCAACACGAACGGCTGGGGCAGAGGCCGGAGCGGGCGCGGAGGCCACCTCCTGCTGCATCCGGACCGGCCGCGCCAGCGCGACCTGCGTTTCGCCGGAGCGCTCCTGCGGCTCACCGGAGCGGCCCTGGTTGGCCGCAATGCGCGCCTGGTCCGCAGCCCTGTCGCTGGCGGTCAGCATGCGGGTCGGCGCGGCGGCGGGCGGCGCGGCCTCGTCCTCTTCCTCGTCGACGCTCTTCTTGAAGCTGAACAGGCTGGCGAAGAATTTCCGGATGCCCTCGCCGGCATCGTTGGAGGCCACCTCAACCGTGCGCTGGGTGCCCTCAAGCTCGGCAAGCGCTTCCTGATAACGCGCCAGCGGCTTGCCGTCGCGGGGGATGTGGACGGTCTTCTCGTCCGGGAAGACGCGCACGAGCTGGTCGTGGGTCATGCGCGGCCAGTGCCGGATGCTGCCGGTGTCGAGATGCACGAAGTTGCTGCCGGGGTAGAAGCCGACGCCGCCGCGCTGCATGCGCAGGCCCACCACGCGGATGGCGGTCAGGTCGGCGCCCGGAATGTAGAAGTCCATGGCCTTGCCGCGCATGTGCTGGCTCTGCTCGGCCACGCCCTTGGAGCGGGAGCGCAACATGGAATTCGTCGCGGGCGAGCGATAGCCGCTCAGCACCGTGATGCCCTCCTTGCCGCCCACGTCCCGGTAGACCTCCCAAACGAGGTCGAACAGTTCGGGGTCCATGTCGGTGGGCTCGGAATGGCGCCAGTCGCGCAGGAACCAGTTCAGCTGCTTCAGCGCCTGCGGGTCATAGCGGCCTTCGCGCTTGAAGGTGAAGGTCCCGCTTTCCTTGGTGTTGTTGTTGTAGAGGGCGAGGGTGCGCGTGTCGCCATTGGCCACCGCATTCTGGAGCGAGGACGTGCCGATGAGGATGACCGTCAGCGCGGCGATCACGGCCTGTGCCCGGCTGCTGCGGGTCAGACGGGCGACCGCAGCGCGGACAGTACGGGATACTCGCGGAAGGAGGGGCAATGTCGGGAACCCGAGGCTCAGGTCTATCTCAGCCGCGCACTGATAAGGCGCGCGGCGCGAAGCTCAACAGAGTCTTGTCGGGTTCGGTTAAGGGCGTGTTGACGCCCCGCTCCCCCCTCCGCCGATGGGCACTGCAAACAGGCCCTGTCCATCGGTCACAGCGACGTGAGTTAAGTCCCGACTGTGGCAAAACCGTGCTGCCGCGCCGTGGCACGAAAGCTACATACAAGCCTTAACAGTATCTTAACCATGATCGCAAGGTCGCATCCTGCCAAGCCCCGGACAGCATTTAACCCATGACTGTCCACAATCGAACGCGCTCCTGTGTTGCCGGGATCGTCGTCACGTTTCCGCAGCGGGTGCATCCTATACCCGCGGAGCGCCGTGCGCCCGCCGCGCCGTCACCGGAAACCCGTTCCATGCCCTCCCCCTCCGAGACCACCGTCCTGCGCCTGTCCATCCTCGTCACGGTGGGCGTGGCGCTGTTCGGGATTGTCTTCGGCGTGCTGTCCGGCTCCTTCTCCATCACCTTCGATGGCATCTATGCGCTGGCAGACGCATCCATGAGCCTGCTCGCCCTGACCGTGGCACGGCTGATCGCGGACTATGGCAGCCGTCCCGAGGCATCCGGGCGGCTGCGCGCACGCTTCTCCACCGGCTTCTGGCATCTGGAGCCCATCGTGCTGGGGCTCAACGGCACGCTGCTGATGGCGGTGTCCATCTACGGGTTTGTGAATGCGGTGATCAGCCTGCTGCGGGGCGGTCACGAGCTGAAGTTCGACTTCGCCATTGTCTACGCCATCATCACGCTGGCGGCCTGCATCGCCATGGCGGTCTATGCGACACGGGCGAACCGCACGCTCAGATCGGATTTCGTCGCCCTGGACGCCAAGGCCTGGATCATGTCGGGCGGCATCACGTCCGCTTTGCTCATCGCCTTCGTGCTGGGCGCGGCGGTGAAGGACACGCAATTCGACTGGATCCGGCCTTATGTGGACCCTGCCGTCCTCGCCCTCGTGTCGCTGGTGATCATTCCGCTGCCGGTGCGCACGGTGCGACAGGCGCTGGCCGACATGCTGCTGATCGCCCCCCGCGACATGACCGACCAGGTGCACGCGGTGGCGCAGGCCGCCGTGGAGCGCCACGGTTTCCTGTCCTTCCGCGTCTATCTCGCCAAGGTCGGGCGGGCGCGCCAGATCGAATTGTATTTCATCGTGCCGCGCGGGCTGCCGCCCCGTCCCATCGAATATTGGGACGGGCTGCGCGACGAGATCGGCGATGCCATCGGCGGCGAGGGGCCGGATCGCTGGCTGACCATCGCCTTCACCGCCGATCCCGAATGGGCGGAGTGACCCCGCGCCGTCAACCGGCCGGGATCATCGGAGGCCGCACCGGGCGAGGTCAGCGGGTGGCGGTTTTGGGCTTGCCCGCCGCCATCTGCTGGGTGCCGTCGAGGCCGAGCTGCTCCTCCATCCGCTCGTCGATGCGATAGATGTCGGGGCGGCTCACGAAGCGGCCGGTCTCATCCACGAAAGCGGTGAAGTAGACGATGTGCACGGGGATATGGCGCTTCAGGTTGATATAGCGCTCCTTGCCGCCGAACATCCCGCCGATCTTCGCCTCGGTCCAGCCGTCATTGGGCATGCCGAGCGAGAACACCACCTCGCCGAAGGACAGCGGATCCTGCACCCGCACGCAGCCATGGCTGTAGGCGCGCCGGTCATTGGCGAACAGGCTGCGCGAGGGTGTGTCGTGCAGATACACGGAGTGCTGGTTGGGGAACATGAACTTGATGCGCCCCAGCGCGTTGCGCTCGCCGGGCGGCTGGCGGAAGGAATAGCCGCCGAGGCCCGCCTGCCAGTTCACCGAGCCGGGATCGATGGCGTGGCCATTGCGCTCGATGGTGATGCCCTGGCGCTGGAGATAATAGGGATCGCGCTGAAGGTTCGGCAGCATCTCCTTGCGGGCGATGCTCACCGGCACGTTCCATGAGGGATTGACCACCACATATTCCATGTCGTGGGTCAGAAGCGGGGTGGGCGTGTCCGGCTTGCCGACCACGACGCGCGTGTCATGGATGACACGGCCATCCTCCACCACGCGCACCATGTATTCGGGAATGTTGACCATCACATAGGCGGCGCCGAGGTCACGCGGCAGCCAGCGCCAGCGCTCCATGTTGACGACGATCTCGGACTGGCGGTCACGCGGATTGTCGATGTCGTTCAGCGCGGCCAGCGTCCCGGCCCCAACCACACCGTCCACGCCGAGGCCGTTGGCCGCCTGGAAGAAGCGCACCGCCTGCACCGTGGACGCATCATAGATGCGGTCATTGTCCGACTGGCTCGGCGGCAGGCCGAGGCGCGCCCGCAACACGGGCACGCGCACATCCACATCGCCGGGGGCGATGCGCATGCCGTCGGGAACGCGCGGCAGGGACTTGGCACCGGC
>NCCY01000106.1:0-5516 GCA_002279855.1 Rhizobiales bacterium 12-68-15 | reverse complement strand
TCGGCCTGCGCCAGCACTTCGGCATCGGGGCGCACGGGCAGCGCCGTGAATTTGTAGGCGGCCGGGTCCAGGCCGTCTTCGCCGGCCGCTTCGAAGCGGGCGATCATCGCCTTGCCGCGCGCCGTATAGCCCTTCTGGTCCACGAACACCGGCGCATCGCTGCGGGCGCTGTAGAAGGCCGCGATGGCCTCGGGCTCGCGGCCGGAGGCGGGGGTGGCCAGCTGGCGGGCGATGGCGGCCGCAATCGGCGCCAGCGGATCGGCGGGCTGTTCCGCGACCGCACGGGCGGGCGGCGACACGGGCGCGGGATGCGCATCGAGACCCGTGGGCATGGCCGGGGCGGGAGGAAGCTCTACCACCACCGGCACAGCGGGGCTTGCGGCGGGGGCCGCATCCGCAGGCGGATCCACCTTCACATGCTGGACATGTCCCACATGCTGGCGCTCTTCGGCCGCAGCCTCGGCGCGGGCCTCCGCTGCCTGCTGCGGTGCATCGAGACCGGTGGGGGTGGCCGGCGCGGGCGGAAGCTCAACGATCACAGCGACGGGCGCGACGGATGCGGCGGGGGCCTCCGCGCGGTCGCCGGCACGGGGCGTTCCTGCCGCATCGCCCGGATGGGGCGCTTCCCCGGTCAGATGCGGCGGGGCACCCTCGCCAGCGCGCGGCGGCACGGGGTCAGCGGTGCCGCTGCCGGCATAGCCCGTCAGGGGCGCGCCGGGCGCCTGGGCCGACAATGGCGCCACGCCCGACGCCAGAGCGGCCAGAACATACAGAGCCTTCACACCGCCACGGGCCATCAGGACACTCCCTGTGCGTCGAAACGCAACATCAACGCGCAAACCATAACGCGGTGCCGGCAAAGTGCGCTGCCAGCAGATACCGCGCTGTCATATTCCCGCCCCGTGTGGCGCTTCCGCCGCAAGAGCTTGCATCCCGCCCCGCCGTGCTCAAGTCACAAACCCGCAACAGACGATCTCGCCAGCGGCGATGCATGCCACACGGCGCGGCGTGGTGCAGGGCCTACTCCGCCGCAACGGACAGCCGCGCCACAGGTTCCGCAACCGGCAGGCCAAGCTCCCCGAGCCGCCGGTAGAGGGTCGAGCGGCCGATGCCCAGCCGGCGGGCCACCTCGCTCATGCGGCCACCATAAAGCGTGACCGCCGCGGAGATCACGTCCCGCTCCAGCTGGGCGAGCGGGCGGGCGTGGCCGGTGACATCGATCAGCGGCACGCAGTCCACCTGCTCGCGCACCACGGGCGCGGGAACCGGAAACCGCACCACATTGGGCGGAAAGTCGGAAGGACGGGTAAAGCTCTCGCCATCGTGATCCGTCGCGCCGGCCCGCCATGGCGTCGCGTGGGAGAGCAGCGCATGCGACAGCCTGGCATGGGAGAGGGCGTTTGCGATGCTCACCCGAAGCCGCAGGGCGCCCGCAGGCTTCACCACGAAGTCCCGCGCGCCGGCCTTGAGGGCTGATTCGACCGCATCGATTCCCGCCGCCGTCACCGCAGCCACCACCGGCACGGCGATGCCCCGGGCGCGCATGACGCGCAGCAGGCCCATGCCGTCGAGACCGGGCAGGACGAGGTCCAGCAGCATGCAGTCGAACGGCTCGGATTCGAGACGCCGCAAGGCGTCGTCGCCATCCCCGGCGATCTCGCAGGTGTGACCCAGATGGGAAAGGGTGCTGGCCAGTCGATGCGCCTCGCAGGCATCGTCTTCGACAATGAGGATACGCGCGCTCATGGGACTCCACACCGGCTGATTCCCCGAGCTTGGCCGCTGATGGTTAAGAGAGTCTGAGAGCCGCCCCGAAATCCGCCGCCGCACGCCGGCGCCGCACATCATTCTGCGGCGCCCGCCTCCGCAGCAAGCAGGCGCAGCAGATCCGGGAAGCGCTGCTCCAGATCGGCCCAGCGCAACTGGTTGGTGCGGCTGTTGCCGAGATCCACCTGCCGGATCAGGCCCGCTTCGCGCAGCACCCGGAAATGGTGGGTGCGGGTCGCCTTGGTCACCGGCAGGTCGAAGGCGCTGCAATGGCGGATGCCGTCGCGATCCGCCATCAGGGCGAGGACGATCCGCCGCCGGATGGGGTCGGCCAGCGCTGCGAAAATGGTGCCGATCTCCATCTCGTCGGGCTCGGGATGCCCCATCTCATCCGCCATTACGGGCCTCTGTCCAGCAGGTACGATTTACATCATACATGACGCCACCTAACATCCCATGGCCATGGCAGGAGAGGCAGCATGACGGCAAGCCGTGTGGTTGAACTGGACGCCTTCGGAGGACCCGAAGTGCTCAAGGTGGTGCACCGGATCGTCCCGCCCCCGGCCGAGGGTGAGGTGCAGTTGCGCCAGACCGCCATCGGCTTCAACTTCATCGACATCTACCAGCGCCAGGGCGTCTATCCGCTGCCGCTTCCCACCGGCCTCGGCTTCGAGGCGGCGGGCGTGGTGGAAGCGGTGGGTGCGGGCGTCACGGATCATGCGGTAGGCGACCGGGTCGCCTACATGAATGCCGGTGTCGGCGCCTATTGCGAACGCTGCAACGTGCCGGCCGCCAAGCTGGTGACGCTGCCGGACGGCGTCAGCGACGACATGGCGGCGGCCCTGCTGTTCAAGGGAATGACCGCGCAATATCTCGTACGCCGGACCCACCGGGTTGCCCCCGGCGATGTGCTGCTGGTGCATTCGGCGGCCGGCGGTGTCGGCCAGATCCTGACCCGCTGGGCCACCACGCTGGGAGCCGTCGTCTATGGCACCACCGGATCTCCCGACAAGCGCGCGGCGGCCCTCGCGGCAGGGTGCAGGGAGGTTTTGGACCTCAACGATCCGAACTGGCCGGAAAACTTCGCGGCCGCCGCCGGCGGCAAGGCGCGGGTGGTCTATGACGCGGTCGGCAAGGACACGCTGCTGCGCTCGCTGGACTGCGCCGCCCCGTTCGGCCTCGTGGTCTCCTATGGCGCCGCCTCCGGCAAGTCGCCGGCCATCGATCCGGAACTGCTGAACAAGAAGGGCTGCCTGTTCCTCACCCGCCCGTCCGTCTTCCCGCACAATGCCGATCCGGCCACCTTCCGCGCCAATGCGGCGGACCTGTTCGACGCCATCGCGCAGGGGCATGTGCAGGTCGATATCGGCGCGCGGTTCGCGCTGGACGACATCGCGGACGCCCACCGCGCCGCCGAGGCGCGCCGCGTGACCGGCGCCCTGCTGATCGTGCCCTGATCCCGCCCCGGAGCGGGCGCTGCGGCGCCCGCCTTCCGGCCGGCCCCTCCTTCCCTCCGGCCCTGCGGCACTCTAGATAGGGACCGACAAGGTTCGAACCGCCCCAGCCGGAGGCCACATGCCCATTTCGATGACGTTCGCGGCCGATCTCGCCACCGCTCCGGCCAGGGTGGAGGCCCTGCCCGAATGGAATCTCGCGGATCTCTATACCGCGATGGACTCGCCCGCCCTGGCGGCGGACATGGAAAAGGCCGACGCGCTCTGCAAGGCGTTCGAGGACAGCTACAAGGGCAAGCTCGCCGGGCTGCTTGCGGACGCGGACGGCGGCGAGAAGCTCGCGGCGGCGGTGCGGGCCTATGAGGAGATCGACGACCTGCTCGGGCGCATCGCCTCCTATGGCAGCCTCATCTATGCGGGGGACACGTCCGATCCGGTGCGCGCCAAATTCTACGGCGATATCCAGGAGCGGCTGACCGACGCCTCCACCCACCTGCTGTTCTTCACGCTGGAGATGAACCATCTCGACGATGGCGCGCTCGATGCGGCCATGGCGGTGCCTGCGCTCGGCCATTACCGGCCGTGGCTGGAAGACCTGCGCAAGGACAAGCCCTATCAGCTCGACGACAAGATCGAGCAGCTGTTCCACGAGAAGTCCAACCCCTCGCGCGGAGCATGGGGGCGGCTGTTCGACGAGACCATGTCCTCGCTGCGCTTCAGCGTGAACGGGCAGGAACTCGCCATCGAGCCGACGCTGAACCTGATGCAGGACCCCCGCGAGGAGGTCCGCAAGGCCGCCGGGCAGGCGCTGGCCGAGGTGTTCGCCAAGAATGTGCGGCTGTTCACCCTCATCACCAACACGCTGGCCAAGGACAAGGAAATCTCCGACCGCTGGCGCGGCTTCGAGGATGTGGCGGCCTCACGCCACCTCGCCAACCGGGTGGAGCCGGAAGTGGTGGATGCGATGGTCTCCGCCATCCGCGCCTCGTTCCCGCGCCTGTCGCACCGCTATTACGCGCTCAAGGCGCGCTGGTTCGGCAAGGAGAAGCTGGAATTCTGGGACCGCAACGCGCCGCTGCCGAAGGTGGAGACCCGTGAGATCGGCTGGGGCGAAGCGCGCGACACCGTTCTGTCCGCCTATGGCGCCTTCTCGCCGCGCATGGCGGACATCGCCCGCACCTTCTTCGACCGCAACTGGATCGATGCGCCCGTGCGGCCCGGCAAGTCGCCGGGCGCGTTTGCGCACCCGACCGTCCCCTCCGTGCATCCCTATGTCCTGCTGAACTACCAGGGCAAGCCGCGCGATGTGATGACGCTGGCCCATGAACTGGGCCATGGCGTGCATCAGGTGCTGGCCGGCCGTCAGGGGGCACTGATGGCGCCGACTCCGCTGACGCTGGCGGAAACCGCCTCGGTGTTCGGCGAGATGCTGACCTTCCGCCGGCTGCTGTCGCAGGCGGAGACGCCGCAGACCCGCAAGATCATGCTCGCCCAGAAGGTGGAGGACATGATCAACACGGTGGTCCGCCAGACCGCGTTCTACAATTTCGAGCGCCTCGTCCACACCGAGCGGCGCAACGGCGAACTCACGTCCGATCAGGTCAATGCCCTGTGGATGCAGGTGCAGACCGAAAGCCTCGGTCCGGCGATCCATCTCGGCCCCGGCTACGAGACCTTCTGGACCTATATCCCGCACTTCATCCACTCGCCCTTCTATGTCTATGCCTATGCCTTCGGCGACTGCCTGGTGAACTCGCTCTATGCGGTCTACCAGAAGGCGTCCGACGGGTTTGCGGAGCGCTACATGGAGATGCTCTCGGCCGGCGGCACCAAGCATCATGCGGAGCTGCTTGCCCCGTTCGGCCTCGACGCGCGCGATCCGGCGTTCTGGCAGACCGGCCTGACGCTGATCGACAGCATGATCACCGAGCTGGAGCAGATGGAAGCGGCGTGACGCCGCCGGGGACCGCACAGGTCTTCCCGTCAGGCGCGGGCTCGCCCGGCGCCTGACGGTCATGTGGATGGCTGGAAGAGGCGCGGACCCGTGTCCGCGCACGTTTCCTCAACGCACGAGAATGGCACGGAAGTCGTTGACGTTGGTCAGCGTCGGCCCGGTCTTCACCAGCCGGTCGAGCGCGGCAAAGAAGCTGTAGCCATCATTGTTGGCCAGCATGTCCACCGGCTTGAGCCCGGCATGCGCGGCCTGCTCCAGAATCGCGGCATCGAACCACGCGCCGGCATTGTCTTCCGTCCCGTCCACCCCGTCGGTGTCACAGGCGATGGCCGAGACGCCCG
>NCCY01000105.1 GCA_002279855.1 Rhizobiales bacterium 12-68-15 | reverse complement strand
ATCGCGCACCGGACGGTCCCGCAGCCGCACGCGCCCGGAGCCGTCGCGCGCGATCCAGCCGAAATCGGTCCATCGGGCGAGGCAGTCCCGCCAGCCCGGCCCCGCCGAGGCCTGTTCGGCCAGATGCTCCGGCGCGACGGATGTGGATGACAGGGAGAGAAACAGCCGACCGGCGGCGGCGTTCAGCAGGTGGGCCGTTTCCGACACGTCGTCAAAGACGAACAGCGTGTCGTCCACGGCGCGAAAATAGAAACGTCCGGTGTCCGGCGGAGCGGGGGGAAGCGACGTCATGGGGACCTTGAACCGCCTCCCGGCAACGCCCCGGCGCGGCGGCGAGGGACGCGAGGGACAGCCCGGCCCCCTCGCCTCAGCTCGCCGCGACCGCCCGGTTGATCGTCATCAGGCTGACGCTGAGGGGGATCGTGTAGATCGCCGTCCGGCCGAGCTTGCGCATGGCCTCGCGGCGACGCGCATCCACGCCCTGCGGCGCAGCCGGCGCGACAGGGGCCTCGGGGGTCTTGGGCGCGTCGGACATGGTCGGTCTCTCATCAGGCCGACGGTGGTGGGGACCGCATAAACCGCCCCGCGCCCCAGCTGCCGCAGCGCGGCGCGGCGGCGCTCGTCTGCCACCGGCTGCACGTCCTTGGCAGGCGCCGCGGTGGCGTCGGAAACAGTCTTCTCGCTGGACATGTCAAACCCCGTGACGGCGATACTGGTGAAGGGCGATGCCTTCACAACCTGAGCCCTAGTATAGGATCCGGATCGGCCTTATCCAGCGGATTTGGCAGGCGATGCAAAAATCGCCATCCGGCCAACGCAGCGAAACGGAACCGATGATGGGCCAGGGCCATGTGGCGGTCGAAGGGTTGCGCGGACTGTGCCGCCTGCTGGCGCCGGGAGCCACGCGGGACGGGCTGGTCGCCCGCTGGCCGGACGCCCCCGTCTGGCCCGCTTTGGTGGCGCAGGCCGACGCCCATCGCCTGCTGCCGGCGCTCGCGGCGACCCTCATCCGCCACCGGCTGACCGACCGGCTGGATGACGAGCTGGTGCCCCTGCTGGAGGAGGTGGCGGCCTGGAACACGGGCCGAAACGAAGGGCTGCGCCGCCAGCTTCTGGGCCTGAGCCGGGCGTTCAACGGGGCGGACGTGGCGCCGGTCTGGCTCAAGGGCGCGCTCGCGCTTCTCCCCGCGGACGGCCCCGCCTCGGGCCGCATGATGCTCGATCTCGATGTCTGGGTGCCGTCCCTCGACGGACAGCGGCGCGCCCTCGAGGCGCTGGAACGGCTCGGCTACGGGTTCGCGGCGGAGCAGATGCCGCTTTATGCGGACACCCAGCATTATCCGGCGCATTTCCATCCCGGCGAAATGGCCCGGCTTGAGCTTCACCGCAGCATCCTCCCTGCCCGTCATCACGCCCTCCTGCCGCCCGACGCGGCGGCGGACGGCATCGAATGGATGGACTGGGAGGGCACGCGGATCGGCCGCCTCGATGCGCCATCGCGCGCGCTGTGCGCCCTTGCCCAGTGCGCGCGGCCGGAGAACAGCATCCGCGAAACCAGCGAGGTGCCGCTCATGAAGGCGCTGGATTTCGCCGGCCGCATCCATGCGGATTTCGGCGGCGCGGTTCCGGATGTCCTGACCGAGCGGGTGGTGCAGGCGGGCTGGGCCGGCTGCACGCGGCCTGTCTTTACGCTGACCGAACGCTATTTCGGCATTCCGAGCCCGCTGCCGGCGGACGACCGGCTGGTGCGCGCATTGGAACGCGGCCTGCGCCATCCACGCTGGAATCTGGCGGTGCTTGCCGTAGGCTCGGTCTTCGGGGTGCGTGGACGCTCCTTGCTGCGGGACCCGCGCCGCATTGCCGGCGCGGTGCGCAACCATCTCGCGCAACTGCGCACGCCCCGCAGCCACCACCCGGTCGAGTGAGCGCCGCGCCCGGGCGGTGCGTGCCCGTCCCGCCACGCCAGCGACAGGACCGGAAGGGTCGTCCCGCTCAGTTGGTCAGCGCGCGCTCCGCACCGGCCCGGCCGGGCAGGCCGGCGGTGAAGGCCCGCAGCTCCGCCGCCACCTTGTCCGGCGCCTGGAGCGGGGGGACGTGGGCGCAATCGGCAATCACATGGTAGGTGCCCTGCGGGGCAAGCCGCGCAAGCTCCTCCGCCATGGCCGGGGGCGTCGCCTCGTCCAGTTCCCCGACGCAGGCGAAGACCGGCACGGCGAGCCCGCGCACCGCATCGCGAAGGTCCAGCGTCGCCAGCGTGCCGCAGGCCTGCGCGAACACCGCCGGATCGGTGGCGAGGAAGCTGCGGCGGCGCTCGGCCACCACGTCCTGCACCTGCTCGGCCATTTCGGGTGTGAAGAGGCGGCGCATGGCGGCATCGGCGATGGTCTCAAGGCCCCCCTCCGCTGCCTTTCCCGCCATGAAGCGGAAGGCGCCCCGTCCCTGCTCGGTGAAGGCCGCGCCGCAGCCGGCGAGGAACAGGCCGGACGCCAGATCCGGATGGCGCAGCGCCGTGGCGAGCGCGACGAACGAGCCGTAGCCGTTGCCGAACAGGAGCGGCGCCTCGTCCGGGCAATAGGCGCGGATGCCATCGGCGATCCGGTCGGCCATCACATCGAGCCCGCCGGTCACGGCCGGCGACCCGCCGAAGCCCGGCAGGTCGAGGATGACCAGCCGGAAATCCCCCGCCAGCAGCGGCACCAGCGGTTCGAGGCTGCCCCGGTCGGACAGCAGGGAATGCAGGAAGACGATGCTCGGACCGGCCCCGGTCACATAGGCGGAGAGGCCGCAGGCTTGGCTGTTGGCGGTAAGCATCAGTGCACTCCGAGATGTTGGGCCATGAGGTCGGAATCATTGGCGAGGATGTGCGGCGCGCCGCGCCAGACCACTTCGCCGGAGGACAGGATCACGCATGTGTCCGCGAGGCGCAGGGCAAGCGGCAGGTTGTGTTCCACCAGCAGGATGGACAGTCCCGCCCGCTTCAGTTCCGAGATGGCCTCCGCCACCTCGGCGACGATCTGCTGGGCGAGCCCTTCGGCGGGCTCGTCCAGCAGCAGCACGCGCGGATTGGTGACGAGCGCCCGCGCAATGGCCAGCATCTGCTGTTCGCCGCCGGACATGGAGCCGGCGAGCTGCCGGCGCCGTTCCTTCAGGCGCGGAAACAGGGTTTCCATGGCGGCCACGTCGTACACGCGCTCCGCCGCGTGGCGCGGGCGGCGGAAGGCGATGGCGAGATGCTCCTGCACGGTGAGGGAGGGGAAGATCCGCCGCCCCTGCGGCACGAGGCCCACGCCCAGCTTGCAGATCGCCTCCGGCTTGCGGCCGCCCAGCGCCTTGCCGAACAGCTCCACATGGCCCTGCCGGGTGCCGAGCAGGCCGGCAATGGCCGAGAGGGTGGTGGTCTTGCCCGCGCCGTTGCGGCCGAGCAGGGCGGTCACCGCGCCTTCGGCGCAGGACATGTCCAGCCCGCGCACGGCACAGATGTCGCCATGATAGACATGGAGGTCGGACAGGGTGAGAGCGTCAGGCACCGAGATAGACCTCCTTGGTGCGGGGATCGGCTGCAATGTCCGCCCGGCTTCCCGTGGTCACCACGCGGCCGTGATGGAGCAGGGTGATGCGCTCCGCGAAGGCCAGGGCCACGTCCATGTCGTGCTCGATGAGAACGACGGTGACATCGGCCGGCACCTCTCCCAGCACGTCCTGCACGGTCACGCGCTCGTCGCGGGAGAGGCCGGCGAGGGGTTCGTCCAGCAGCAGAAGGCGCGGCGAGAGCGCCAGCGCCATGGCGATCTCCAGCCGGCGCCGGTCGCCATAGGCGGTCTGCGCCACCTGACGGTCGGCATAATCCGCCAGCTTCACCCGCTCGAGAACGGCGAGCGCCTCTTCCCGCAGGCCCTTCTGGGAGCCGAAGGCGGACCAGGCGGCCCATTTTCCCCGCCGCAGGCCGTTGAGGGCCAGCATCACGTTCCGGCAGATGGTCTCGTGCGGGAAGAGGGTGAGGATCTGGTAGGTGCGGGCGAGGCCGAAGGCGGTGCGCTTGCGGGGCGGCAGCCCCACCAGTTCGTTGCCGAACAGGCGGATGGAGCCTGCGGTCGGCGCGAGGTCGCCGCAGATCAGGTTGAACAGCGTGGTCTTGCCCGCGCCATTGGGACCGAGCAGCAGATGCCGCTCGCCGGTCATGATGTCGAGCCGGATGTCCGAGATGGCCGGCAGGCCGCCGAACTGCTTGGTCAGTCCGGTGATGCTGAGGGCGGGTTCAGCCATCGGCGCGCTCCCGGGGCACGAGGGTGGGGGCCGGCGCGGGCTTCAGGCGCCGCAGCCAGCCGCGCAGCCGGGTGAAGCCGGGCACGATGCCGTCGGGCATGAGCACCACGATGACCACGAAGGTGAAGCCGAGCAGCATGACCCACCGCTCGATCCAGATGGAGGCGAGGTTCTTCAGCAGCACCACGAGCGCGGCGCCGATCAGCGGCCCGGCCAGCGTGCCGGCGCCGCCTGCCACCAACATCAGCAGCACTTCCGCCGAGGCGGTGACCGCCATCATGTGGGGGCTGACGAACTGGTGGTACCAGGCATAGAGCAGGCCCGCCGCCGCGCCCCACGCCGCCGCCAGCATCCAGGCGGCGAAGCGGATGCGCCATACGTCATAGCCCACCGCATTCATGCGGCGCGGCTGGTCGCGCGCGCCGCGCAGGGCAACGCCCAGCGGGCTCTCGAAGAAATGGCCGAGCTGCACCAGCGCCAGCGCCAGCACCGCGAGGCACAGCCAGAGGAACACTTCCGGCCGCTCCAGCGGCAGCAGGGACGCGCCGGGGCGCGGCACGCCCGACAGGCCGTTGTCGCCGCCGGTCACCGAGGTCCAGCGATAGGCCGCACCCCACACGATCTGGCACAGCGCCATGGTGATCATGACGAAGCCAAGCCCCGTGGTGCGCAGCGCCACCAGCGCGAACAGCGCGGAGACGGCCAGCGTGCCGGCCAGCGCGAAGATGCCGGCGGTGACGGGATCGATGCCGCCCACGGTGGACAGCCACGCCACGAGATAGGCCGCAAGGCCCGGAAACACGGCGAAGCCGAGGGAGTTCAGGCCGGCATGGCCCACCAGCACGTTGAGCCCCAGCGCGCCGATGGCGGCGATGGCGATCTGGCTGACGAGATTGACATAGAAGGGCGAGGTGGAAACCAGCGGCACCATGGCCATGGCCGCCAGCACCACCGCATAGGGAAGGACGCGCGCGCTCATCCGAGCCTCCGGCCAAACAGGCCCTGGGGCGCCACGGACAGCACGGCCACCATGGGCAGGAACAGGATCACATAGGCAAGGTCGGGCACGAGCACCTGTCCGAATGTGTAGATGAAGCCGATGGCATAGGCGCCGACGAACGCGCCCGCGAGGCTGCCGGCGCCGCCGAGGATCACCACCAGAAGGGCCAGCGGCAGCATGTCCTGGTCGAGGCTGGGATAGACCGACAGGATCGGGCCGCCGATGACGCCGCCGAGGCCCGCCAGCGCGGTGCCGAGGCAGAAGACGGCGGTGAAGAGGGTGGAGGAGGAAATGCCGATGGCCTGCGCCATGCCCACGTCGTCCACCGCCGCGCGGATCATGGCGCCCGCCCGCGTCCGCTCCATGAGCAGCCACAGCGCGAGCGCGATGGCGGCGGATGCGACGATGACGAACACACGATAGCGCGGGAAGACCGCATCGCCGATGCGCACCGCGCCGGAGAGTTCCGGCGGCGCCGGCAGGCGCATGGGGTCACCGCCCCACAGCATCAGGCAGGCGTCGGCGATAATGAAGGCGATGCCCAGCGTGAGCAGAACCTGCGGCAGGGTGCGCCCGGCGAGGCGGCGCAGCAGGGTGCGTTCCATCACCCCGCCCAGCAGGCCGACCAGCAGCGCCGAGGTGAGCGCGGCGGCCCAGAAGCCGAGGCCCGCCTTCACGGCGGCAAGGCCCAGATACGCCCCCAGCATGAAGAGGGCGCCATGGGCGAGGTTCGCCACCCGCATCAGCCCGAAGATGAGGCTGAAGCCGGACGCGAGCATGAACAGCAGCCCGCCCAGCGCGAGCGAATTGAGGCTTTGGCTGACCCAGAAGGTCATGGAATGTCCCCGGATTGTCGCAGGAGAGGAAGCGCGCGGCGCCGGTGGCCGCGCGCTCCGGCGCTCAGTTGCCGATATTCTTCGAGGCCGGGAAGTCACGGCTGTAGACCGGGTTGGCGAGGAAGGCCTTCGGGTCATAGACCCAGAACTGCGACACCTTCGGATAGGTCTTCAGCACCACGTTCTGGAGCCGGCCGTCCTTCTGCTCCACCTTGCGGATGGTCACGGCGAGGACGGGGTTGCCGTATTCGTCCAGCGTGACCTCGCCATAGGGGCCGCGGTCGAGCTTCACGGCGCGCAGGGCCTTCATCAGGGCCTGCTTGTCTTCCACCTTGCCGTTCACCGCCTTCACCGCCTCGTCGAGGAAGGCGCAGGCCACATAGGCGCCGGCGGTGTAGTAGCCCGGATCATAGCCGAACTTGGCCCGGATGCCGGCGGCGAACTCCTTGTTGCCGGGAGCATCCTGGGTGGCGGTGTAGAAGCCGGACGAGATCACGCCCACCGCTTCCTTGCCCATGGACTTCAGGATGCCCTCGTCCACCGTGGTCATCTGGGCGATGACCTTCACCGGCGCGCCATATTCGGAATATTGCTGGAGGAAGCGCAGGCCGTTGCCGCCGGCAAACGAGGCGTAGATGGCGTCCACGTCCGTGCGGAGCTGGCTGATATAGCTGCCGTAATCGGCCACATTGAGCGGCGGCCACAGCTTCTGCACCACCTTGCCGCCATTCTCCTCGAACGCGCGCTGGAACCCGCCGGTGGTCTCGTGGCCGAAGGCGAAGTCGTCGCCGATGGTGGCCACGCGCTTCAGCTTCATGTCCTTGGCGGCATATTCGCCGAGGGCGTGGTTGGCCTGCGCCGAGGTGCCCACCGCGCGGATGAACCAGGGATTCTGCTTGCGCTGGGTGAGGTCTTCCGCCGCCGCCGAGGGCGAGATGGTGGGCACGCCCACCTGGCGGATATAGTCGTCGATGGCCAGCGCCTCGAAGGCGGCGAGCGGGCCGATGATCACATCCACCTTGGCGCGCTCCACCAGTTCCTGGGCGCGGGTCTTGGTGGTGGCCGGCTGGCCGGCGGTGTCCACCGTGATGAGCTCCACCGGCCGCCCGCCCAGCTTCCCGCCGCGCTCGGCGAGGCAATAGTCCATGCCCTCTTCCATCTGCTTGCCGCCGGCGGCCAGCGCGCCGGAGCGCACGGTCATGAAGCCGAGCTTGATGGGGACCTGCTGCGCAAAGGCGGCGGGCACGGAAAGCGACAGCAGCGCGGCGGCACAGATGCCGGCGCGCACGGATCGGCCGAGCGGCGTCGAACGAGGCATTTCTCTCTCCCTGAAACTGCTCTTCGCGGCAGTCGTTCTCACTCGTGATATTTCACGCAGATCGCATTTCTCCCGTCAAGACTCATTTTCCCGTTGAAAATCGGCGATTGCGACGCCAGTATCGGACCAATCTCGATGGGGTCTGAAATATGTTCGTTGAGCAGGATGCCGCTTCTGAAATAAATGAGAGTGGCCCTGGATTGTTGCGCGATGCGGTCTATGCGCGTCTGCGGGAAGAGATTCTCGGCTGCCGCCTGACCCCCGGCGAGGAATTGCGCGAGCAGGAACTGGCTGCCCGGTTCGAGGTCAGCAAGCAGCCGGTGCGCGAGGCGCTGCTGCGGCTGGAGCGCGAGCGCCTGATCACCGTGCTGCCCCGGCAGGGCTACCGCGTGAACCCGATCTCACTGGCGGATGCGCGCGACATCTTCCGCTTTCGCGAGGTGATGGAGCCCGCCTGCGCGGCCGACGCCGCCCGCCATGCGGGCGATGCCGCCCTCAAGGATCTCGACGCCTTCCGCGTGTTCGAGGCCGGCCAGGGGGACTTCATCCGCTACAACCGCGCCTTCCATGTCGCGGTGGCCATGTGCTCGCCCCATCGCCGGATGCGGGAGGAGGTGGCCAATCTGGTGGCACAGGCGGATCGCCTCGTGCTCGTCAGCATCGGCACCATGCAGGGCCGCGACCCCGACGTGCTCGTCACCGAGCATGCCGCCATCATCGATGCCCTTCAGGCGCGCAACGGCCGGCAGGCCGCCCGCCTGCTGAAGGAGCATATCGCCGACGCGGAAAAGCGGGTGATGGCGGCCCTGTCGCGGCACGCCGTCGTCTTCTGAGAACAAACCGGAGAAAACGCCATGAACGTCAAGGCCGACATCACTGTCGCCGTGCGGGGAAACTTCATCGACGGCCAGGAGGTGGAGAGCATCGGCGGCGGCACCGTCGAGGTGCGCAACCCCGCGACCGGCGCCGTCATCGCCACCATTCCCGACAGCACCCGCGAGGATGTGGACGTTGCCGTGAAGAGCGCCCGCGCCGCCTTCAATGGCGATGCCTGGGGCGGCATGTCCATCCGCGAGCGGGTCAAGCTGGTCAACCGCATCGCCGATGCGTTCGACGCCGCGCTGCCCGAACTGTACCAGCTGGAGACCGAGAATAACGGCCGCCCGGTCAACGAGACCCGCGCCCAGCTCGGCCGCCTGCCGGATTTCCTGCGCTATTTCGGCGGCCT
>NCCY01000104.1:10530-16276 GCA_002279855.1 Rhizobiales bacterium 12-68-15 | reverse complement strand
GACCGCCAGCCGGTGCAGGCTGTGCAGCGCATAGTCGAACGCGATCTTGCGCCCTTCCTGTTCCGTGCAAAGTTGCCGCGCCGTCTGCGCCAGCAGGAAAAGATCGCCAAGCCCGCGCTCCGCGCCGCTGCCGCCGCCTTCGCTGTAGCCGGCGAGGAAGGCGCGCTGTGCCCGGCTGCGGAAGCGGGCCATGAGCAGCCGGCGCTGGTGGGGCGAGGCGAGGCCGTGGATTTCGGTGCCGGTGAAATCCACATGGGCAGCGGCGGTGTCGAAGGCCCGGATCAGGCTGGCGACGTCACGCAGCGGGCTGTCCTTGCGGCGGCGGTCGTCCACCGGAAGCTCCGGCGCGCCGTCGAAATCCACAATATAGGCATCGCCCCCGGCCACCAGCACACGGGCCAGGTTGAAGGCGCCGTGGATGCGGCTGAGCTGCGTTCCCTCTCCCGCCGCCGCAAGGCGCCGGGCCGCGTCCTTCAGCGGCTCGGCCGCCTCAAGGATGGCACGCGCCTCGCCGGCCGCCTCCGGCCCGGACCAGTCCGTCTGCCGTGCAAGCACGGCGAGCGCCGCGTCGAGCGCAGAGAGGGCCTCGTCGGTCCAGCGCGCGGTGTCCGCCGCCGCCGCCGTCTCGGGGGTGAAGGCGGGGTCGCCGTCCGATCGGGCCAGCGTCGCGTGCAGCTCGGCCAGCCTGCGCCCGATGGCGCGCACGAAGGGCAGCAGTCCGGAAATCTGCTCGTCGAAGACCTGCTCCACATCGCCGCCGCCCTGCGCCGCCCCGGTCAGGGCGCGCCGCAACTGGTCGATGATCCAGGTGCGGCCGTCGCCCTGGTTGCGCACATAGCCCAGCAGCACCGCGAGCACCGCCGTAGCGCCGGACGCATCCGCCCGCACCACTTCTCCTAGCACCGGCGCGGTGTTGGCATAGCCCGCGCGGGTCAGGTGGCGCAGCATTTCCGATTCCGGATTGATGCCGAACTGGGTGCGGCGGATCACCTTGAAGGTGGCATAATCCTCGATGGTGATGGCGGAATGGGCTTCTTCCGCCCCGATGCGGTGGATGGGCGCATCCGGGGGGATCTCCTGATCCGCTAGGGCTTCGGTCGCGACGAAGCGAAGCTCGCCGCCGTCCGGCAGCGGCACGGCGGCGTCGCCGCCGTCCGGCAGCGGCACGGCGGCGCCGCTGCGCAGCCCGCGCACCACATCATGGGGCATCCGGTCCAGCGTCAGCGCGTCGGTGAGGAAGCCGACCCGGCGCCCCTGCCGCACCCGCGACAGGGCGAGCTGCACGGCAAGCGCAGACGGGTTCTGGTCCTCCCACGCTATGGCGAGCGGCATCACATAGCTGTCGGTCCCGGTTTTGGTGTCCACCGCGATTTCGGCGAGGAACACGTCGTCGCCGGCCTTGGAGAGCGGCATGACCCAGGAGAGCCGCGCACCCTTCACGTTCTCGCGGGAGGGGAACCAGCGGCGGCGGGCGAGATAGGCGGGCAGCGCCTCCCGTTCCAGATTGGCGCGGTTGCGGTCGGAAATCACATCGCCAAGGCCGCCGCGCAGGACAAGGGTGACGAATTCCGGCAATTGCTCGGGCGGGGCCGAATGCCAGGAGGGCTCCGCCATCTGGCTGGACAGGTTGAAGGCATAGAAGCCATAGGCGGGGATGGTGAGAAGATAGGGCAGGCGGCCGATGGGCGGGAACGGCGTGCCGCCGGCCATCTCCACCGGCACCCGCTGGTCGAACTCCGAAAGGTCCAGTTCCACTGCCTGAAGCGTCTGCGAGAGGTTCGCAACGCACAGGATGGTCTCGTCCTCGTGGGAGCGCAGATAGGCGAGGATGCGGCGGTTGCCGGGATAGAGCAGCCGGAACGCGCCGCGCCCGAACGAGGCATGGCGCCCGCGCACCGCGAGCGCGCGGCGGGTCCAGTTCAGCAGCGAATGGGGGTCTCGCAACTGCGCTTCCACATTGAGCGCGTAATAGCCGTAGAGCGGATCCTGCACCGGCGGCAGCACAAGCTGCTCGGGATCTGCCCTGGAGAAGCCGCCATTGCGATCCGGCGACCATTGCATGGGCGTGCGCACGCCGTCGCGGTCGCCGAGATGGATGTTGTCCCCCATGCCGATCTCGTCGCCATAATAAATGACGGGCGTTCCGGGCATGGTGAAGAGCAGCGCATTCATCAGTTCGATGCGCCGCCGGTCGCGTTCCAGCAGCGGGGCAAGGCGGCGGCGGATGCCGAGATTGATGCGCGCGCGCCGGTCGGAGGCGTAGACGCTCCAGAGATAGTCGCGCTCCGCATCCGTCACCATTTCCAGCGTCAGCTCGTCATGGTTGCGCAGGAAGATGGCCCACTGGCAGGCCTCGGGAATGGCCGGCGTCTGGCGCAGGATGTCGGTGATCGGGAAGCGGTCTTCCTTGGCGATCGCCATGTACATGCGCGGCATGAGCGGGAAATGGAACGCCATGTGGCATTCGTCGCCGTTCTCGCCGAAATATTGCTGGGTGTCCTCCGGCCACATATTGGCCTCGGCCAGCAGCATGCGGCCGGTATAGCGTTCTTCCAGATGGGCGCGGATCTTTTTCAGGATGGCGTGGGTCTCGGGCAGGTTCTCGTTGGAGGTGCCGTCCCGCTCGATCAGGTAGGGCACCGCATCAAGCCGCAGCCCGTCCACGCCGATGTCCAGCCAGAAGCGCATGACCGAGAGGATGCGCTCCAGCACTTCCGGATTGTCGAAGTTGAGGTCGGGCTGGTGAGAATAGAAGCGGTGCCAGAAATACTGTCCCGCCACCGGATCGTAGGTCCAGTTGGATTTTTCCGTGTCGAGGAAGATGATCCGTGTGCCCTGATACCCCTGGTCGTCGTCGGCCCAGACATAGAAGTTCCGTTCCGGCGACCCCTTGGGCGCGTGGCGGGCGGCCTGGAACCACGGGTGCTGGTCGGAGGTGTGGTTGACCACCAGCTCGGTGATGACGCGGATGCCACGGGCATGCGCCGCCTCGATGAAGCGCCGCGCCTCTTCCATGGTGCCGTAATCGGGCGAGACGCCCTCATAGAGCGAAATGTCGTAGCCATCATCCCGCCGGGGCGAGGGATAGAAAGGCAGCAGCCAGATGGCGGTGGCGCCGAGATCGGCGATATAGTCGATCTTGGAAATCAGCCCGCCGAAGTCCCCGATGCCGTCATTGTTGGAATCGAAGAAGGACTTCACGTGAAGCTGGTAGATGACCGCGTCCTTGTACCAGAGCGGATCGTCGCCAGCGGTGATCGCAGCGGCCATGTCAACGCTCCTGCAAACGGTTCGGGGGGACAGGCGGGCGGGGTGCGGGAGATCTGCTGTTCGTCATCGTCCAGTCGCGGCGGTGGCGGAGCGACGGGTCACCCACCGGCATGACGCCGGCAGGTCCCCCTCCATGTTTGCCAACGCGTGGTCCAGCTTCCGGTTCCCCTCCCCGAGGCTTTTCTTGTCGCACGCCGGTCGCCCGGAACAGGGCAGGGTAAGGTCCGTTGAGAGGCCAAACACCCAGCGCCAAGGAGATGCCACCGTGCCGCAGACCCGCAACGATGTGCCCGATGCCCCGTGGTGGAAAAGCGGCGTCATCTATCAAATCTATCCCCGCTCCTTTCAGGACACCACAGGCGACGGCGTGGGCGACCTGCCGGGCATCACGCAGCGGCTGGACCATCTGGTGACGCTGGGGGTGGACGCCCTCTGGCTCTCCCCCTTCTATCCCTCGCCCATGGCGGATTTCGGCTATGACGTGGCCGATTATGTGAATGTGGACCCGCTCTTCGGCACGCTGGCGGACTTCGACGCGCTGGTGGCGGCGGCCCATGCGCGGGGGCTGAAGGTCATCATCGACCTCGTCCCCAACCATACGTCGGACGCCCATCCCTGGTTCCGGGAGGCGCGCGCCTCGCGCACCAGCCCGAAGCGCGACTGGTACATCTGGCGCGATCCCGCGCCCGATGGCGGGCCGCCCACCAACTGGCTGTCGGAGTTCGGCGGCAGCGCCTGGGCGCGCGATGAGCGGAGCGGGCAGTATTATTACCACGCCTTCCTCGACCGGCAGCCCGACCTCAACTGGCGCAATCCCGAGGTGGCGCACGCCATCCACGAGGTCATGCGGTTCTGGCTGCGGCGCGGCGTGGACGGCTTCCGGGTGGACGTGATCTGGCACCTGCTGAAGGATGCCGCCTTCCGCGACAACCCGCCGAACCCGGATTATCGCGAGGGGACGAACCCCTATTTCCGCCTGCTGCCCGTCCACACCACGGACCTTGCCGAGGTGCAGGAGGTGGTGGCGGGGCTGCGGCGGGTGGTGGACGAATTCCCCGACCGCGTGCTGATCGGCGAGATCTATCTCCCGGTGGAGCGGCTGGTGGCCTATTACGGCGCGGCGCTGGACGGGGCGCACCTGCCGTTCAACTTCGCCCTGCTGGAGACGCCGTGGACCGCGCGCGACATCGGCGCGCTGGTGGCCCGCTACGAGGCCGCGCTGCCGGAAGGCGGGTGGCCCAACTGGGTGCTGGGCAACCATGACCGCCCGCGCATCCTGAAGCGGGTGGGGCCGGACCAGGCGCGCGTCGCCGCCATGCTGCTGCTGACGCTGCGCGGCACGCCCACCCTCTATTATGGCGACGAGATCGGCATGGCGCAGGTGGACGTGCCGCCGGAGCGGGTGCAGGACCCCTATGAGAAGAACGTCCCCGGCCTCGGCCTCGGGCGGGACGGTGTGCGCACGCCCATGCAATGGGACGGCGGCCCGTTCGCCGGCTTCTCGCAGGTGGAGCCCTGGCTGCCCGTGTCACCGGATTTCACCGAGATCAACGTGGCGGCGGAGCGGGGGGACGGGCACTCCATGCTGAGCCTCCACCGCCGCCTGCTGGCGCTGGTTCAGCCGCACGGACGGGGAGGAGCAGCTTCTGGTTGCGCTCAATCTCGGCGGCGATCCGCTGGTGGTTGCCGCGCCGGAGATGGAGGGGCAGGTCCTCCTCTCCACCTTCTGCGACCGCGAGGGCGAGCCGGTGGCCGGCGACATCAGCCTGCGCGCCCATGAAGGCGTGGTGGTGCGGTGCGTCTGAGCGTCCGCCGGCCCCCGTGCCCGCTCCGCCGGCTGCCCTCGGATGAGATTGTATTGCCTGAAAATACAATCTAAGGTTTATGCGCTCCACGCCCACGCGGTCCGGTGGAGCCATCCAGTCATCGAGGGGGACATTCCATGCCGTGGCCCATCACCAACCAGCAGGCCGATCCCATGAGCTTCACGCTGGCCGGCGGCGCCGTCGTGCCCTGCGCGGGAGGCGCCACCGTCGCCGTGGCGGCCGACGTGACGCGCGTCGAATACCACCGGCTGACCTATACCCGGGTCGGGCTCTGGCCGTTCCCGGCCAACCAGGCGCTCAATGCGTCATATCCCCAGGGGCAGAACATCCACATCCAGAACCCCGTCACCGGCGTCACCTGCGTGTTCCAGTATCCCTGATCCCGCCTCACGGGCGGCTCAGCGCCGTCCGCCGAGGAAGGTGTCCACGAACCAGCGGTCCAGCGTCATGGGCTCGTCCTGGCGCTGGCCCGGCGATTGCGGGATGGAGCCGACCACGGCGGGCGGGGCCTCGTCCGGAATGGCGCCGGGCGGCAGGGGCTGGCCGATGCCGAAGCCCGGCGAGCGCGCCCCGCCGGGCAGGTCCGCCACCGGCACGCCCTGAAGCGCGGCCTTCATGTAGCGGCTCCAGATCTCCACCGGCAGGTTGGC
>NCCY01000104.1:2278-10456 GCA_002279855.1 Rhizobiales bacterium 12-68-15 | reverse complement strand
GCCGCCTCCCAGCCCGGCAGGTCGGCGCGGCGGCCGGTGCCGGTCATCAGCGTCTCTTCCATCATCCGGTTCATCATGCCCGCATAGGCGGGATCGATGACCCGTCCCGGCCCGGAGGCGGCGCGGGCATAGAGCACCCGCCCGTCCGCACCCTTCACGGTGTCGATGACATAGGGGATGACGCCGATGCCGCCATTGGCGAAGGGCACATAGGCGGAGGCCAGTTCCAGCACTGACACTTCCGACGTGCCGAGCGCGATGGAGGGGTTCGGATCGAGGGTGGAGGCGATGCCGAGGCGATGGGCGGTCTGCACCACCGCCTTCGGCCCCACTTCCAGCACGAGGCGCACCGACACCGTGTTGAGCGACAGCGCCAGCGCCTGCTGGAGCGTGACCGCGCCCTTGTAATCGTGGGTGGAGTTTTCCGGCCGCCAGCCCTTGAGCTGGATGGGCGCGTCCTCCCGCACCGTCTCGGGCGTCAGGCCCCGTTCCAGCGCGGTCAGATAGATGAAAGGCTTGAAGGCGGAGCCGGGCTGGCGGCGCGCGGTGACGGCGCGGTTGAACTGGCTTTCCTCGTAGGACTTTCCGCCGATCAGCGCCTTCACCGCCCCGTCGGTGTCGAGGGAGACCAGCGCGCCCTGTCCCACGCCGAACTTGCCGCCGGATTTCGCCAGCGTCTCGGACAGCGCCGCCTGCGCCTGCGCCTGCATGTTGGCGTCGATGGTGGTGCGCACGCTCACGTCGCCGGAGAGTTCGCCCACATAGGAATCGAGTTGCTCCACCACCCAGTCGGCCACATAGCCGATGGAGCCGGGCGCGGAGGGCGGGGCGACGGTGGCGGGACGGGCCAGCGCCAGCTTCTCCATGTCGGCGGAGATCAGGCCCTGATCCTGCATGGAGCCGAGCACCAGCGCGGCGCGCTCCTGTGCGGCCTTCAGGTTGCGGGTGGGGGCAAGGCGGGAGGGGGCGTTGACGATGCCCGCCAGCATGGCGGCTTCCGCCAGCGTGACGTTGCGGGCGGACTTGCCGAAATAGCGCTGCGACGCCGCCTCCACGCCATAGGCGCCGGCGCCGAAATAGACCCGGTTCATGTAGAGGTCGAGGATCTCGGCCTTGCTGAACTTCTGCTCCAGCCAGAGCGCGAGGATCACTTCCTGGATCTTGCGCGAGAAGGTGCGCTCCTGGGTGAGGAACAGGTTCTTGGCAAGCTGCTGGGTCAGGGTCGAGCCGCCCTGCCGCACCCGGCGCGACACAAGGTTGGTCGCCACCGCGCGGGCAAGGCCCACGGGATCGAGACCCCAATGCTCGTAGAAGCGCCGGTCCTCGATGGCGATGAAGGCGTTTGGCAGATAGGCCGGAAGCTGCTTCAGCGGCACCGCCGCTCCGCCCATGTCGCCGCGCGTCGCCAGCGTCTTGCCGTCCGCCGCCTGGATCATGATGGTGGGCGGGCGCTTGGGCACCATCAGCGTCTGCATGGGGGGCAGCTTGGCCGCCTCATAGGCCACCACGCCGGCCACGCCGATGCCGGCCCACACCGCAAGGATCAGGCACCATTTGACGAGGAAGCCGAGCAGCGTGCGCCGCTTGCGCCGGGCACGGGGCTTCGGCTCGCTGCCGCCGCCCTTGCCGTTCCCCTTGCCGCGCCGGGAGGCGGACGATGCGCTGGATTTGCGGGCTGGCGCCACCATGCCCCCTTCCGGTTCGAAGTCCTCAGCCTCGGGGCGCGGGCGCCGCTCCGGCTTCAGCCCGGATGCCGCCGCGCCCTGCGGTGCGCGCCCCATATCGGCGCGTGGTTCCTGCCGCTCGTCCGGCCCCCGCCGGCCTTTGGGTTCCTGCCGGTCCCGTGGCTCCTGCCGGTCTCTAGGTTCGGGCCGGTCTTTCGGTTCGTGCCTGTCCCTCGGTTCTTGCCGGCCCCTGGCGTCCTGCCGGCTGCGCCCGTCCTGGCGCGGGCCGCCGGCACGGTCGGAGGCGTCGAGGCGGATGTCGAAGGGCGAGGACACGGTCTCCTCCCCGCGCCCCAGCACGGGCTCCCGCCGCTCGCCCTCATGCCGTCCACGCACTGCCATGCCGTCTCCGCCCGCCTGTCGTTCGAGCAGACCTGAAAGACCTTCGAATGCGGCCATTTAACGGGCGGTTAAAGGCGAGAGAGGGGTTTCCGCCGGCCCCGTACCGCGACGCGGCAGGGCTGTGGCCGGCAGGACGCGGCGCCCCGCGCCCTGCACCGCGACCGTTCTCGCCGCACCGCGCCGTGACGGCGGCGGCCGATTGGGATACACGAGTCGTTCCGGCCCGGACCGGACACCACGCCCGCGCTTCCGCCGGGTTCAGCCACGAGTACCCCATGCCCCGGCTTCCGCGCACCATTTCCGAACCCTTCATCGGCTCCCGCCTGCGGGCGGATGTGATGGA
This sequence comes from Rhizobiales bacterium 12-68-15, assembly GCA_002279855.1. Classification (GTDB taxonomy): domain Bacteria; phylum Pseudomonadota; class Alphaproteobacteria; order Rhizobiales; family Xanthobacteraceae; genus Aquabacter. Next base: position 8,047 of record NCCY01000104.1, on the reverse strand, counting down.
GATCGCGAAAGCCCATGCCGGGCGCGACGGGGAGATGAAGCGGGCCATCGTCGCCCATATGAAGCAGGCGCTGGCCGATGCCCGCAAGGAAGCCGAGCGGCTGCTGCTGGAGGAAGGCTGCGGCCGCTGCTGCTCGCAGCGCCTCTCCGCCTTCCAGGACGCCATCATCGCCGCTGCCCATGAGGTGGCGACCACCATCCTCTATCCCGTCGCCAATCCCTCCCGCGCCGAGCGGATGGCCATTTCGGCGGTCGGCGGCTACGGGCGCGGCATGCTGGCGCCGGGCTCCGACACGGACATCCTGTTCCTGCTGCCCTACAAGCAGACCGCCTGGGGCGAGAGCGTGGCCGAGGCCATTCTCTACATGCTGTGGGATCTCGGCCTGAAGGTCGGCCACGCCACCCGCTCGGTGGACGAATGCATCCGGCAGGCCCGCGCCGACATCACCATCCGCACCTCCATTCTCGAAGCGCGCTTTCTGGTGGGCGAGAAGGAGCTGTTCGAGGATCTGGAGCAGCGCTTCGACGCCGAGGTGGTGCAGGGCACGGCGGTGGAATTCGTCGCCGCCAAGCTTGCCGAGCGCGAGGAGCGCCTGCGCAAGGCGGGGCAGTCCCGCTATCTGGTCGAGCCGAACGTGAAGGACGGCAAGGGCGGGCTGCGCGACCTGCACACCCTGTTCTGGATCGCCAAATACGTCTATCGCGTGCGCTCCACCGGCGAACTGGTGGCCAAGGGCGTGTTTACCCGCGAAGAGGCCCGGCTGTTCACGCGCTGCGAGGACTTTTTGTGGTCCGTGCGCTGCCACCTGCATTTCCTGACCGGCCGCTCCGAGGAACGCCTCTCCTTCGACGTGCAGCGCGAGATGGCGGAACGGCTCGGCTATACCGAGCATCCCGGCCAGCGCGATGTCGAGCGCTTCATGAAGCATTATTTCCTGGTGGCGAAGGATGTGGGTGACCTCACAGCCATCCTCTCCGCCGCGCTGGAGGCCCGCCACGACAAGCCGGTGCCGCGCCTCAAGGGCATGGTGGACCGCCTGCGCAAGGGCGCCGCGCGCACCAAGCTGAAGGACAGCCCGGACTTCGTCATCGACCATGACCGGCTGAACGTGGCGGACGAGGAAGCCTTCAGCCGCGCCCCCATCAATCTCATCCGCATGTTCCACATCGCGGACAAGCGCAACCTCGCCTTCCATCCCGACGCCGTGCGGCTGGCGGCGCGCTCGCTGCCGCTCATCGACGCGGCGCTGCGGGAAGACCCGGAAGCGCACCGCCTGTTCCTGGAAGTGCTGTGCTCGAAGAACGATCCCGAGCCGGTGCTGCGCCGCATGAACGAGGTGGGCGTGCTCGGCCGCTTCATTCCCGAGTTCGGCCGCGTCGTGGCGATGATGCAGTTCAACATGTACCACCACTACACGGTGGACGAGCACCTGCTGCGCTGCATCGGCATCCTTCATGAGATCGAGAACAAGACCAATCCCGAGAACGGCCTTGCCAACGAACTGATGGGCACGGTGAAGCAGCGCAACCTGCTCTATGTGACCCTGCTGCTGCACGACATCGCCAAGGGCCGCCCGGAGGATCACTCCACCGCCGGCGCCAAGATCGCCCGCAAGCTGTGCCCGCGCCTTGGCCTCACGGCGGCGGAGACCGAGACGGTGGCCTGGCTGGTGGAACAGCATCTGGTCATGTCCACTGTCGCCCAGTCGCGCGATCTCTCCGACCGCAAGACCATCGAGAACTTCGCCGCGGTGGTGCAGAATCTCGACCGCATGAAGCTGCTCACCATCCTCACCACGGCCGACATCCGCGCGGTCGGCCCCGGCGTGTGGAACGGCTGGAAGGCGCAGCTTCTGAAGACCCTCTATTACGAGACCGAGCCGGTGCTGACCGGGGGCTTCTCGGAAGTGGACCGGGGCAAGCGGGTGGCCGTCTCGCAGGCGCAGCTTCGCGGCGCGCTTTCCGACTGGAGCGAGGAGGCGTTCGCCGCCTATGCCGCGCGTCATTATCCGCCCTACTGGCTGCGGGTGGACCTCGACACCAAGCTGCGCCACGCCCGCTTCATCGCCGAGGCGGAAGCGCAGGGCCGCAGCCTTGCCACCCGCACCGACCTTGAAGGCGCGCGCGGCATCACGGAACTGACCGTTCTCGCCCCCGACCATCCCAAGCTGCTGTCGGTGATCGCCGGCGCCTGCGCCGCGACCGGCGCCAACATCGTGGACGCGCAGATCTCCACCACCACGGACGGGCTGGCGCTCGACACCATCGCGCTGCGCCGCGCCTTTGACCGGGACGAGGACGAGAGCCGCCGCGCGCAGCGGGTGTGCGAGGCCATCGAGCGCGCTCTGGTGGGCGAGGTGCGCCTGCCGGAAGTGATCGCGCGCAAGATGCCCAAGGGCCGGCGCACCTTCAACGTGCAGCCGGACGTGAGCGTCAACAATGCCTGGTCGAACCGGCATACGGTGGTGGAAGTGTCCGGCCTCGACCGTCCCGGCCTGCTGTTCGAGCTGACGACGACGCTCTCGCGCCTCAACCTCAACATCGCCTCCGCCCATGTGGCGACCTTCGGCGAGCGGGCGGTGGACGTGTTCTATGTCACCGACCTGATGGGCGCCAAGATCACCAGCGCGGCCCGCCAGTCCGCCATCCGCCGCGCGCTGATCTCGGTGTTCGAGGGCACGTTCGATGAGGAAGAGCCGGAACGCCGCCTCGTTCGGGCGTGACCGCGCGGCGCTGAAGAGGCCCCAGCGGACGGCTGTGGCCGCCCGCTAACGGGTGCGTCGCCTACACCTCCCGCGCCAGCCAGGCCCGGAAGGGTGCGGTGGTGCGCCAGACCAGCTGCACGAACTCCAGCGAGATGACGAAGGCGAGCATCCGGAACGCGATCTTGCGCGATTGCGGCAGGTTGGACAGCACCGCCCCGAGATAGCCGCCCGCAATGCTCCCGAGCGCCAGAACGCCGCCTTCCTCCCAGAGAATCTTCCCGTCATGGGCGAAGATGAGGACGGGCAGCAGGGAGGTCACGGCCAGCAGCAGGCTCTTGAGCGCGTTCGCCTGCGGCAGGTCGTAAAAGAAGAACAGCATCAGGACGATCATAAGATAGGTGGCGCCATCGAGGACGATGAAGCCCAGCCAGAAGCCCACGGCGAAGATGAGCAGCATGCCGCGCCAGTGGATGTCGGGCAGGCGGTCCGGCGTGCGGGCGAGGATTTCCTTGAGCTTCGTGAACAGCAGGATCAGCGCGATGAGGATGGCGCCGTTGACGAAATGCTCAAGCTGGCGATCGGTCAGGGCAGTTGCCGCCTTGGTGCCGAGAATGCTGCCGAGGGCGGCCGGGGGGACGAGCCGAATGGCGGCGGACCAGTCCATCTGGCCCCGGCGCGCGAAGCTGTAGGTCGCCATGATCGCGCCCGCCAGCACGGGCAGGCGGTTGGTGGCGTTGGCGATGCCTTCGTTGACGCCGAGCGCCAGTATCAGGATCGGCAGGCTGACGGCGGTGCCCGAGGAGGCCAGCGTGTTGAGCAGGCCGCAGGCGAGGCCGGCGAAGACCAGGATTGCCCAATAGAAGATCTGCGCCGGATCCATGGTCGCCCCTGACGTCACCAGCCGGAACTTGGGCTGAGGCGCAGACCCAAGGCAACGGCTTGAGCTGGGCCGCGCCATGAAAGTTTTCGATGTCTTTTGCCGGGGAAATAACCGGGCGGTTTCAGATTACCGCAGGGGCAGGAAGGCGCCGCCGATGGAGGGGATGTTGCCGCAGAATGGCGGGCCGCCCGCCCCGTCGCCGCCTTTGGGCGGCAGCAGTTCGGCGGTGAGCGTCGCGCCGGAGCGGGCGAGGCGCACCGTCCAGCCGTCATTGGCCTTGATGTCCGCCGGGGCCGCGCCCACCAGCAGCGCCGACCCGTCCGGCCGCGCGGAGGCTTCCAGCATGCAGACCGGGTGGCTCTGGGTGAGAGCGACGGTGGAAATCTCCGCCTTGGCGCCGCCGCCCGCCAGCGTGATCTCGCCCATGACGCTGCCCCACAGGCCGTCCCAGCCCGTGCGGGGCGCAAGGTCGATGCGCTCCAGCCACGCGGCGCGGTCCGCAAGGTCCGCCTTCAGGTCATAGTCGCGGGTGCCGAAAAAGGCGTTGCGGGCGTCGATGAAGATGCGCTGGTCGGTGCGTAGCGCGGCTTTTCCCGCATCGTCGAGCCCCTTGAGCGCGGCGGCATAGGCGCTCGCCATGCGCCGGTCGAGATCGGACAGGGCCGGGCTCGCGCAGATCGCCTTTTCCACCTTGCTGCGCGCGGCGGCGCAGTCGAACGACGGCGGACCCGCCAGAACCGGCGGCGCGGCGCAGAGCCCGCAGGCCAGCGCGACGGCGGCGGCGCGCGCCGTCCGCAACGTCATGCCTCAGCCGCCCGCGATGGGCAGCGGGATGGGCAGGGGGGCCGGCTTGGCGCGGCCCGATGCGGCGACACGCACCGGCGGGGCGACATCGCCGACGCGGGGCAAATCGAGGCGGGACCACACGTCGCTGAGCGATTCGGCGAGGTGGGCGATCATCCGGTCGGTGTGGAACGGCGTCGGCGTGATGCGCAGGCGCTCGGTGCCACGCGGCACGGTGGGATAGTTGATCGGCTGGATATAGATGCTGTGCTCGGCCAGCAGCACGTCGCTCGCCGCCTTGCAGGCTTTCGCGTCGCCCACCATCACCGGGATGATGTGGGTCGGCGTCTCCATCTGCGGCAGGCCGGCGGCGGCAAGGGCGGCCTTGGTCTTGGCGACCTGGGCGCGCTGGCCCTCACGCTCCGCCTGCGATGACTTCAGGTGGCGGATGGAAGCGGCGGCGGCGGCCGCGACGGCGGGGGGCAAAGCGGTGGTGAAGATGAAGCCCGGCGCGTAGGAGCGCACGGCGTCCATCACCACCCGGCGGCCGGTGAGATAGCCGCCCACCACGCCGAACGCCTTGCCCAGCGTGCCTTCGATCACGTCGATGCGGTGCATGACGCCGTCACGCTCCGCCACGCCGGCACCGCGCGGGCCATACATGCCCACCGCGTGCACCTCGTCCAGATAGGTCATGGCGCCGTAGCGCTCCGCGAGGTCGCATATCTCGGCCATGGGGGCGATGTCGCCGTCCATGGAATAGACGCTCTCGAACACCACCACCTTGGGCCGGTTGCCGGCGGCGCGCAGCAGCTCTTCCAGATGGACAAGGTCGTTGTGGCGGAAGATGGCCTTCTGCCGTCCGCCCTGGCGCACGCCCTCGATCATGGAATTGTGGTTCAGCTCGTCTGAGATCACCACGCAGTCCGGGATCAGCTTCACGATGGTGGAGATGCCGGTGGCGTTGGAGACATAGCCGGAGGTGAAGACCAGGCCCTGTTCCTTGCCGTGCAGGTCGGCCAGCTCGCGCTCAAGCTGGATGATCTCGTGGCTGTTGCCGGAAATGTTGCGGGTGCCGCCCGCGCCGGCGCCGCGCAGGGCGGCGGTCTCGCGCATGGCTTCGATCACCGCCGGGTGGCGGCCCATGCCGAGATAATCGTTGGAGCACCACACCGTGATCTCGCGCGGGCCGCCGGCCGAATGCCAGAGCGCACGGGGGAAGCGGCTCGCATCGCGCTCGATTTCCGCGAAGGTGCGATAGCGACGCTCCCGGCGCAGGGCATCGACGGCATCAGCGAAGAAGAGATCGTAATTCATGATCGTCCCGAGGCGCGGGGTGTGCCGAATCCGCAAAAGCTTAATCGCGAATTCTTCCAATCCTAGAGGGCACATTGCCCAAGGC
>NCCY01000104.1:0-2164 GCA_002279855.1 Rhizobiales bacterium 12-68-15 | reverse complement strand
TCGCCCAAATTCGCACGTGCCTGTGGTCGCGTGTCGGTCGGTGGAACTCCGGACAAGAGGCCGGAAAGCTGCCAGGACGACCGATAGCCGGAGGGAACCGGCCCACCCCGCTCCTCACGCGGGGGACGTGACTTGAAGCAACGACGTAAGGGCTTTTTTGGTCTCGGTCAGCCTTCCAACGGCTGGCGTTACTGAAGAGGCACTACTTCTTGCCGGCCGTGCGGAGCGGGAATCCCCTCTCCAAGCGCGCGCATCCTGTGAATGCTTCGCATCGGCTTGTCGCCGCTGCGCGGCACGGGATGCTTTCGGCGCGAAGATGCGGCCGGTTTGCGACCGGCGAAGCGGGCACGGCCCGCAGGTTGAAGGCGCGTCCACACCGCCTGTCCACCTGCGTGTGCGTGTCCCGGACAGGCCAGATGGCCAGTCCGTCCTGTCGTCGCGCGGGCAACCGCGCTTCACGAGGCTTCAGGTCACGGGGAGGTTTCCATGACCCATCGCATCCGCGAGTTTCTCAAGACCCGACGCGAAGATGGTCCCTGCGTCGTTGTCGATCTGGACGTGGTCCGCGCCAATTACGCCGCGTTTTCGCGCGCGCTGCCGGACACCCGCGTCTTCTATGCCGTGAAGGCGAACCCTGACGCCGCCATCCTGAAGGCGCTGGCGGAGATGGGCTCGTGCTTCGACACCGCCTCGGTGGTGGAGATCGAACTGGCGCTGGCCGCCGGTGCCGGCCCCGAGCGCCTGTCGTTCGGCAACACCATCAAGAAGGAGCGCGACATCGAGCGCGCCTACAAGATGGGCGTGCGCCTGTTCGCCGTGGATTGCTACGAGGAGGTCGAGAAGATCGCCCGCGTGGCGCCGGGCGCCAAGGTGTTCTGCCGCATCCTGTGCGACGGCGCTGGCGCCGAATGGCCCCTGTCGCGCAAGTTCGGCTGCGTGCCGGAAATGGCCGCCGACGTGCTGGAGCATGCCCATCGCCTGGGTCTCCAGGCCTATGGCGTGTCCTTCCATGTGGGCTCGCAGCAGAAGAATGTGAACGCCTGGGACCAGGCGCTCTCGTCGGCTGCCGGCATCTTCCGCGAGTGCGCCGAGCGCGGCATCGCGCTCTCCATGGTGAATCTGGGCGGCGGCTTCCCCACCCGGTATCTCCAGGACGTGCCCTCCGCGCAGGCCTATGGCGAGGCGATCTTCGACGCGCTGCGCCGCCACTTCGGCAATGCCCTGCCGGAGACCATCATGGAGCCGGGTCGCGGCATGGTCGGCAATGCCGGCCTGATCGAGACCGAGGTGGTCCTGATCTCGAAGAAGGCCGAAACCGACACCATGCGCTGGGTGTTCCTGGATATCGGCAAGTTCGGTGGTCTCGCCGAGACCATGGACGAGGCGATCCGCTATCCGCTGCGCACCCCGCGCGACGGAGACGACACCGCCCCGTGCGTGCTCGCCGGCCCGACCTGCGATTCGGCTGACGTTCTGTACGAGAAGACCCCGGTCGAGCTGCCGCTGTCTCTCTCCATCGGCGACAAGATCCTCATCGAGGCTTGCGGCGCCTATACCACGACCTATTCGGCCGTGGCCTTCAACGGCTTCCCGCCGCTGAAGTCCTACGTGATCTGAGGATCACGGCTTCCGTTCCGACCCTGCTTCGCTTTGCGAGGGACATGATGGCCGGGCTTGCGCCCGGCCGGGTCGGCGTCTTTCGGCCGTCGGTTGTGGCACAGGAGGTGCCGATGACTGAGATTGCTGCTGAGAAATGGGAAGAAGCCGCCGCGCGCGAGGCCCTGCTGGACCTGTGCATGCCGGATCGGTTCGAGAAGTCTTCGGAGCGCCTGCGGGAAGGCCGCCTGCCTGCGGACGGGTTGGCGCTGGCCGCCCATGGCCCGGATGGCCGGCTCGTGGGCACCGTGCGCCTGTGGAACGTGGCGGCGGGGCCGGGATGCCCGGCGCTGCTGCTGGGGCCGCTCGCGGTTCACCCCTGGTTCCGCTCGTGCGGGCTCGGGGCGGACCTGATGAAGGCTGCCCTCGGCGAGGCCGCAGCCCTCGGGCACGGCGCCATCCTGCTGGTGGGCGATGCCTCCTATTACGGCCGCTTCGGCTTTTCCGCCGAGAAGACCGGGGCGCTCTGGATGCCGGGCCGCTATGACCGGCACCGGCTGCTGGGGCT
>NCCY01000103.1 GCA_002279855.1 Rhizobiales bacterium 12-68-15 | reverse complement strand
GAAGCGGGCCAACATCGCCATGCCCACCTTCGAGGACGAGGTGGCGCTGTGGGGCGATGCCTCGCCCATGGCCACCATCGAGCGCATGACCACCTATGGCGTGCAGGAAGTGGTGGTGAAGAACGGCCCCTCCGGCGCTCTGGTCTATGCGGACGGGCAGGTCATCGAGGTGCCGGTGGAGCGGCAGGTGCTGCCCGTGGACACGACGGGCGCGGGCGACAGCTTCAATGCCGGCTATCTCGCCGCCCGCCTCCAGGGCGCGAGCGCGGCGGATGCGGCCCTCGCCGGCCACCGCCTCGCCGGCACGGTCATCATGCATCGCGGCGCGCTCATCCCCCGCACCACGCCGGACGGCATGCGGATGAACTGAGCATTCCGCTCCATCAACTGGAGCGGATTTCGTACGCCTGCTTCAAGAGGGTGCCGATGAAACTTCGGTGCTTGGATAGGCCATCTTTGTTGAGCGACAGGCGGTAATACCCAAATGTAGAGTCGAAATTTAAGGTGTCTATTCCCGCTGATTCAATTTGTTGATCGTAGTGCTCGGTTTTTGGCAATTTTATTTCGAGCGTAACTGTCGATTTTCTTGGTCTCATAATTATGAAATTGAAAGCTTGGCCATTTTTTGAAAGCCCGACATAGAATTTGTTGTATTTTTGCTCCAGAGTTGGGTCGATTTCCCTCGCCATGGAGAGAAGCTCATCGCATATCTGCAGAGTTAGCTTGCTGCCCCTTTTCTCCCAATAGTTGCGATCCGTGGGAGCGGAGGCGGCGTCTTCATCCTCTTCGACCAGTCCACGGGAGAGTTCATCCATAACGGTTGTAAATATTAGCGTCGTGTGGGTGCTGACTCTTGCCGCCCGCATCTGTATCGCGATTAATGGAATCGTCCCATTAAACAAGGATATAACGTTTAGGAATCTTGATGTGATATCTTCAGCAATAAGAACAGCACAATGTTCATACTGCGGGTATCTTTTCCGCTCGATGTCCCAGTATTCAATTGTGCGAATGATGTGGGTTTCATCGGTAGATCCAAGTTGAATTTCAATCTCATATCGGCGCTTTGACTCGATGTCTTGTAAAAGTAAATCTAATCGACCGGCGCGAGGTTGTATTCTCTCTTTGTCGCGCAATACAAGGTCGCCGAGTCCAAGAATAGAGGGGTCGGATGCGATCAAGTTCTGAACCCATTTTTCATTAAAATCCGGGTGCGTCTTGAGCGTGAAATACTCTGGCTTCGTGTAAGTCATTATCTTCGACCCTAAGATGAAGAGCCTGGAGAGTTAGAGTCCACCCGCTCAGCCGAACGTCGCCGCGCGCTTGAGGCGGGAGGCCGCCGTGGCGAGGTCGCGGACCTTGGCGAAGTCGCCGGCGCGGATGGCGTCTGCGGGCACCACCCAGGAGCCGCCCACCGCCACCACATTGGGCAGCGCCAGATAGCTCTCCAGCCGGGGTGGTGCCGGGGCTCACCAGATAGGCGGCGCCCGCTTCCAGCGCGGCTTCCACATGGGCGGTCTCGGTCACGGTGCCCGCACCGAGAATGGCGCCGTCCACCTCGGCCGCGATGGCGCGGATGGCTTCCAGCGCCACCGGGGTGCGCAGCGTGACCTCGATCAGCGGCAGCCCGCCCTCCACCAGCGCCCGCGCCAGCGGCACGGCATCCTCCAGCCGTTCGATCACGACCACGGGAATGACAGGCGCGCGGGCGAGCAGGGGAAACGGGCTGGGCGAATTGTGGCTTGGCACACTCATGGGGGGTCTCCGATCCGGCACCTATGAAGCGCAGGCATGCGCGCCTGTCGAGACCTCTGCAACGCAAATGCATGCCGCCCGGTGCCATCCCGCGCGCGCAAATTGCCCCCGCAAGGCCGCCCGGGCCCCGGCGCCCGCACGCTTTCCACTCCCGCGCGCATGTCGCTGCGGCAGCGCGCGCGGGGCCGGAACCGAGGCGTGGCGCGCCTTTCTGGCTGGACTCGGCAGATGATACTCTGTATCAACGAACCATGACGTCCCCTGCCCACACCCACGCCCCTTCGCCTGCGGCCGCCGATGTTGCGGCGGGGCATGGCCGGCGGCGCGTGGCCCATGAGCCGGGCTTTTCCATGCTGCGCAGTTCACTGGCGTCGCGCCTCGTCATCGTCGCGGTCTGCGCCGCGGTGCTGTGGAGCGCCGTGTGGGTGGTGCTGGCATGACCGCTGCCCGTCCCCAGCTTCGCTTCCACGATTTGACCCTCGGCTATGAGCGGCACCCGGCGGTGCATCATCTGGACGGGGCGGTGGAGGAGGGCGCGCTGCTCGCCATCTGCGGGCCGAACGGGGCCGGCAAGTCCACGCTGCTGCGCGGCATCATCGGCCAGTTGCGGCCGCTGGGCGGCCGCATCGAGCGTGGCGGGCTGGATGCGCGCGACATCGCCTATCTGCCGCAGGGCTCGCAGGTGGACCGCAGCTTTCCCATCAGCGTCTACGACATGGTGTGCATGGGCCTGTGGCGCCGTTCCGGCCTGTTCGGCGGCATCGGCCGCGCCGACCGGCCGAAGGTGGCGGAGGCCATTGCCGCCGTGGGGCTGGAGGGGTTCGAGGGCCGGCCCATCGGCACGCTCTCCGGCGGGCAGATGCAGCGCACCCTGTTCGCGCGGCTGCTGCTGCAGGATGCCCGGCTGATCCTCCTCGACGAGCCCTTCACCGCGCTCGACGCCAAGACCATCTCCGACCTGCTGGACCTGGTGCGCCGCTGGCACGGCGAGCGCCGCACGGTGCTGGCGGTTCTGCATGATTTCGATCTGGTGCGGGCGCATTTCCCCCAGACCCTCCTGCTCGCCCGTGCGCCGGTCGCCTGGGGGGCGACGGCCGAGGCCCTGGCGCCGGAAAACCTCCTGAAAGCCCGGCGCATGGGCGAGGCCTGGTACGAGACCGCCGATCCCTGCGCGGCGTGACCCGCCCGCCCCGACCGGCGAAGACCAGCTTCCCCCGTCCGCGGGAGAGGCGCGATGAACCCTGACCGACCCCGCCAGAGGCGCCCGGAAACCTGATGTCCTTCTACGATCTGTTCATCGGCCCCTTTGTCGAGTTCGAGTTCATGCAGCGCGCGCTGGTGGGCGTGTTCGCGCTGTCGCTGGGCGCGGGGCCGGTGGGCGCGTTCCTGATGCTGCGGCGCATGAGCCTGACCGGCGACGCCATGGCCCATGCCATCCTGCCCGGTGCGGCCATCGGCTTCCTGGTGTCGGGGCTGGACCTGTTCGCCATGACCTTCGGCGGGCTTGCCGCCGGGCTGCTGGTGGCGGTGGGCGCGGGCGTGGTGGCGCGGGCGACCGAGCTGAAGGAGGACGCCTCGCTGGCGGCCTTCTATCTCATCTCGCTGGCGCTGGGTGTGCTCATCCTCTCCATGAAGGGGTCCAATGTGGACCTGCTGCACGTGCTGTTCGGCACGGTGCTGGGGCTCGATGATCCCACCCTGATCCTGGTCTCCGCCATCGCCACCCTGACGCTGGTGCTGCTCGCCTTCATCTGGCGCCCGCTGGTGCTGGAATGCGTGGACCCGGCCTTCCTGTCGTCCGTCAGCCGGGCCGGCGCGCCGGGGCACATCGCCTTCCTCGCCCTCGTGGTGCTGAACCTCGTGGGCGGCTTCCATGCGCTCGGCACGCTGCTGTCGGTCGGCCTGATGATGCTGCCCGCCGCGACCGCGCGCTTCTGGGTGCGTGATCTCACCCCGCTGGTGATCTGCGCGACGGCGATCGCGTTCGTCTCCAGCGTCATCGGCCTGCTGATTTCCTACCACTGGGGCGCGCCGTCAGGACCGGCGATCATCCTCGTGGTGGGCGTGGCCTACGCCGTCTCCGTCATTTTCGGGCCTGCGGGCGGCATCGTCTCGCGCCGCTGGCCCCTCCGGCATCTTGAAGCCTGACACGAGGTCATCATGTTCTCACGCCGTCTCTTCCTCGCCGCCGCCGTGGCGCTTGCCGCGACGCCCGGCCTTGCCCAGACCGCGGCGCCCGCCGCCGCCCCCAAGCTGCCCGTGGTGGCCAGCTTCTCCATCCTCGGCGATTTCGTGAAGAATGTGGGCGGCGACCGCATCGCGCTCACCACCATCGTCGGGCCGAACGGCGACAGCCACGTCTACCAGCCCACCCCCGCCGACGCGAAGAAGATCGCCGCCGCCAAGGTGGTGTTCGTGAACGGCCTCGGCTTCGAGGGCTGGATGGACCGCCTCGTGAAGGCGTCCGGCACCAAGGCGACGGTGATCGTCGCCACCAAGGGCATCACCCCGCGCGAGCGCACGGCCACCGAACCGCAGGAAGAGGACGAGCACGACCATGGCAAGGCCAAGGGCAAGGGGAAGGCCCACGCCCATGACCATGGTCCCATCGATCCCCATGCCTGGCAGTCCATCGCCAATGCCAAGATCTATGTGGCCAACATCCGCGACGGCCTGATCGCGGCCGATCCCGCCGGCAAGGCCGAGTATGAGGCCAATGCCGCCGCCTATCTCGCCAAGCTCGATGCGCTGGAGGCGCAGGTGAAGGCGTCCGTCGCCGCCATCCCGGCGGACCGCCGCGTCATCATCACCTCGCATGATGCCTTCGGCTATTTCGGCGATGCCTATGGCGTGAAGCTGCTGGCCCCCGAGGGCGTCTCCACCGAGACCGAGGCTTCCGCCAAGGATGTCGGCCGCATCATCCGCCAGATCAAGTCGCAGAAGGTGCCGGCGGTGTTCCTGGAGAACGTCACCAATCCCAAGCTGGTGGACCGCATCGCCAAGGAAAGCGGCGCCAAGGTGGGCGGAACGCTTTATTCCGACGCCCTCTCCGATGACAAAGGCCCTGCGCCCACCTACATCGACATGATGCAGAGCAACGTGCAGAAGCTGTCGAGCGCGCTCACCAGCTGACCGCACGCGCAATCAAGCGCCGGCTCCGCCCCTCGGGCGGGGCCGGTTCCGTCCGGAGTGCACCATGTCCGACACGCAGATGACCGCCCGCCAGACCGCCGCAGAGAAGATTCCCGTGACCGTGCTCACCGGCTATCTGGGCGCGGGCAAGACCACGCTTCTCAACCGCATCCTCTCCGAGCCCCACGGCCGCAAATATGCGGTGATCGTGAACGAGTTCGGCGAGATCGGCATCGACAACGACCTCGTTGTGGGCGCCGACGAGGAAGTGTTCGAGATGAACAACGGGTGCATCTGCTGCACCGTGCGCGGCGATCTCATCCGCATCATCGATGGCCTCATGCGCCGGAAGGGTGCGTTCGACGGCATCATCGTGGAGACCACCGGCCTCGCCGATCCCGCCCCCGTGGCGCAGACCTTCTTCGTGGACGAGGAAATGGGCGCGCGCGTCAAGCTGGACGCGGTGGTGACGGTGGCCGATTCCAAATGGCTGAGCGACCGCCTGAAGGACGCGCCCGAGGCGAAGAACCAGATCGCCTTCGCGGACGTGATCCTGCTCAACAAGACCGACCTCGTGACCCCCGAAGAGCTGACCGAGGTGGAAGGGCGCATCCGCGCCATCAATCCCTATGCCAAGCTCTACCGGACCCAGAAGTCGCAGATCGCCATCGACAAGGTGCTGAACCAGGGCGCCTTCGACCTCGACCGCATCCTGGAACTGGAGCCCGCCTTCCTTGAGGAGGGCGCCGGCCACGACCATGATCACCACCATGAGCACGGCCCCGACTGCGGCTGCGACCATGACCACGGCCATGACCATGATCATGCCCACGGGCACGATCATCACGCCCATGGCGGGCTGAAGCATTATCACGACGAGGAGATGCAGTCGGTCTCCGTCTCCACCGACCAGTATCTGGACCCGGACAAGTTCTTCCCGTGGGTTCAGGAGCTTGTGGCGGTGGACGGGGCGAACATCCTGCGCTCCAAGGGCATCCTCTCGTTCAAGGATGACCCGCTGCGTTTCGTCTTCCAGGGCGTGCACATGATCCTGGACGGCGACCACCAGCGCCCGTGGAAGCCCGATGAGGAGCGCATCAGCCGCCTCGTCTTCATCGGCCGCCATCTGGACCGCGAGAAGCTCCAGTCCGGCTTCCTGTCCTGCGTGGCGTGACCCTCAGCCCCGGATGAGGGCCGCCGCCTGCCGCCCCAGTTCGGGCAGCGGCAGGCGCGCATCCAGCCGCGCCCATGCGAGTTCACCGATCTCGTAGCGCTCCTGCCGGTCCACCACCTCGGGCGTCGCATCCGAGGCGTCGTTGCGGCGGGCCTCCACGCGGGCGCGCAGCAGGTCGGCGGGCGCTTCCAGCCACAGGCCGGTAAAGGCGGCGCCCTGCGTCCGCGCCACCGCCGCGATGGCGGCGCGCTCGTCCGGATGGGCGTGGACCGCATCCACCACCACGCTGCGGCCGGCGGCCAGCGCATGGCCGGCGAGGTCGCGCAGCCGCGCATAGGTGCGCGCGGTCACGTCCGGCGCATAGGCGTCGGGCGGCAGGCGGTCCAACTCCCCGCACCCGGACAGGCGCTTGCGCTCGATGTCGCTGCGCAGATGCACCGCCCCCGGCGCGGCGCCAAGCTCCGGCGCCAGCCGGGCGGCGAGCGTGCTCTTGCCGGTGCCCGAGAGGCCCCCCACCGCCACGAGGCGCGGCGGCGCATCTGGCGACAGCAGGTGCCGGGCGGTGTCGAAATAGGCGCGCCCGTCCGCTTCCGCCGCCTCCGCATTGGCACCCCGCAGGGCGGCAAGATCGAACGCCACCTTGGCGCGGATGGCGGCGCGCAGCGACAGGAACAGCGGCAGCAGCGCCAGCCCCTCCACGTCGCGGACGATGTCCCCGTCCGCCGCGCCCCAGAGCATGCGGTTCAGCAGCAGGCACGCTTCGTGGCGCAGGCCGTGATGCAGCAGGTCCATGAGCAGGAAGGCGAGGTCATAGAGCGTGTCGCAGGTGGCGATGGCATCGTTGAACTCGATGGCATCGAACAGCACCGGCGCCCCGTCGATGAGCACGATGTTGCGCAGGTGAAGGTCGCCATGGCAGCGCCGGATGCATCCCGCCTCCCGGCGCGCCTCCATCAGCGGCCGCGCGGCGCGCAGCGCGTCCCCTGCGGCATCGGCATAGGCCGCGACCTGCGGCGCGGGCAGGCCGCGCGCGCCGTGGCGCAGGTCCTCCAGCGTGGAGCGCGCCTCGCGGGCGAAGGCCTCCGTGACGGCGGGGTCCGTCCGCACCGGCGCGCGGTCATGGCTCTCGCGAATGCGGGTGGCGAGGGCCGCGAGGAGCGGCTCCGCAAAGCCGGCGCCCTTGAGGCGGTCGAGGGTCTGGGTCTCGTCGAAGCGGCGCAGATGCACCGCCCATTCCACCACCTCGCCGCTGCCGCCGAGGCGCAGGCCCTCCGCCGTGCGGGTGACGGGGACGACGCCGAGATAGAGGCCGGGCGCATTGTCGCCGTTCACCGCCATCTCCCCGAGGCAGGCGGCATGGCGCTTCTCCAGCGTCGAGAAGTCGAGGAAGGGATAGCGCACGGCGCGCTTCACCTTGTAGGCGTCCGGCCCGGCGAGGAACACGACGGCGCCGTGGGTGTCGATGCGCGTGACGGGGGTGTCGATCCCGTGGGTGTCCGGCCGCGCGAGGAAGGCGAAGATGGGAGCCTGATCGTCCACGCCGCCTCCGCAGGGGTCGCGCCTATTTCTCCAGCGTCTTCAGATAGGCGAGCAGGTCGTCGATCTGCGCCCCGTCGAGCTGGAATTCCGGCATGCTGGGATGGCCGGTGACGATGCCCTCGGCCAGCGCTTCGGCGAGATTGTCCACCGGATAGCGCGTGTGCAGGGTGCGGAACGGCGGCGCGATGGGCAAGGGGCTCTCGCCGGAAAGGCCGATGGCGTGGCACTTCGCGCAATTGGTGCGGGCGAAGACGAGCCCGCGCTGCGCCCGGGGCGACAGCGGCTCGCTCGCCGCCCGCGCGTCGGCCGCTCCGAGCGCGAGCACGGCAAGGAAGGCGGCCGCGATCCCGAATCCTGCGCTGCGTCCCGTCATGGCGACCTCTCCCAGTGTGAACCTGTTGCTCGCATGCCGTCGCGTCAGCCGCGTTGCGCTGGATCAACGCCCGGTCGGGCAAGTCGGCCCAATGTGCGGTTCGGGGCGGTCGGACGGTCAGCTCTGACAAGAAGTCGAAGGGGGAGCCTGAGGCGTGGACGCGTTGTCGCTGGAGCAGGTCTATGCGCTGTTGGCGCCGGGGCCGGTGGTCTTTCTCACCACCTGCCGCGATGCGCGCGCCCATCTCATGGTGCTGAACTGGCACATGATGGTGGACGTGGCGCCGCCTTACATCGCCTGCGTGGTGCCGCAGGGCGATCCCAGCTTCTCCGCCCTGCGCTCCACCCGCGACTGCGTGATCGCGGTGCCCTCGGCCGACCTCTCGCAGACGGTGGCGGCGCTTGCACGCGGCGTCCCGCCGGGGGGCGACCCGTTCGCGGCCGCCAGCCTCACGCCCGCCGCCGCCGAGAGCGTGACGTCCCCCCTCGTGACGGAGTGCTTCGTCAATCTGGAATGCCGGGTGACGGATACCCGCCTCGTCAGCCAGTACAATCTCTTCATCCTGGAAGTGATGAAGGCCTGGCACGACCCGGCGCAGGGCTGGCCGGCCACCATCCGCCCGCGCCTTGCCGCGCCGGCGCCGGCGGCGGGAAATTCCGCCACCGCCAGTTCCGCGCCCTGATCCGTCCCGTCCGGCTCGCTTTCGCTCAGGCCGGTTCGAAGCCCGCCCGCACCGTCTCCGGCATCCGGAAGCGCGGGCCGTGCGCCGCCGCCAGCGCGTCCGCCTGCGCGAGGAAGCCGGCAAGGCCGTCCCGCGCCATATAGGCGAACGGTCCGCCGAGATGGCTCGGGAACGCCCAGCCGAGCACCGCGCCAAGGTCGGCTTCCGCCGTGTCCGTGACGATGCCTTCCGCAAACGCCCCCGCCGCCGTCACCGCCTGGATGGCGAGCAGGCGCGTGCGGACCGCCGCCGCATCCGCCGGGGCGTGGGTGGCGACGAGGCCGGGCAGCCCGTCCCACAGGCACTTCGCGCCCGCGCCATAGGCATAGAAGCCGCCGCCCGCCTTGCGCCCCAGCCGCCCCGCCGCCGTCAGCGTCGCGAGGATGGCGTCCGCGCTGTCGGGCGCAGCCCCGGTCTCCCCTCCCGTCTCCTGCCGCGCCTCGCGGCGGATATGGTCGAGCACGTCGATCCCGATCTCGTCCGCCAGCGCCAGCGGCCCCACCGGCATGCCGGCCGAGACCGCGGCATTCTCGATGCGGGCGGGCGGCGTGCCTTCCGCAAGAAGACGCAGCCCTTCCACGATGAAGGCCACCACGCAGCGGGTGGTGTAGAAGCCGAAGCCGTCATTCACCACGATGGGGGTCTTGCGGATCTGGGCGACGAAATCCAGCGCGCGGGCCAGCGTCTCGTCGCTGGTGGCGGGGCCGCGCACCACCTCCACCAGCGCCATGCGCGGCACGGGAGAGAAGAAGTGCAGGCCCACCATCCGCTCCGGCCGCCGGCTCGCCTGCGCAAGGCCGGCAAGGGGGAGGGACGAGGTGTTGGTGGCGAACACCGAGGCGGGCCTTGAGGGCGCGATCTTCCGGCGCCGCCTCGATCACGAGGTCGCAGCCGGCGAGCGCGGCAAAGTCCGATGCGGCGGTCAGCCGGGCGGCCGCCGCATCCCGCCTGTCCTCCGCCAGCCGGCCGCGCGCCGTCTG
The DNA here is from genome assembly GCA_002279855.1 of Rhizobiales bacterium 12-68-15. Taxonomy (GTDB): domain Bacteria; phylum Pseudomonadota; class Alphaproteobacteria; order Rhizobiales; family Xanthobacteraceae; genus Aquabacter. Next base: position 471 of record NCCY01000103.1, on the reverse strand, counting down.
CGCGTCCAGCGCGGCGAGAACGCCCGCGTGTCCCGCCTCCGCAGCCGCGCCGTCGCGGTCCAGCAGCACCACGGAGATCCCGGCGCGCGCCGCCACCTCCGCGATGCCGCGCCCCATGAAGCCGGCGCCGATGATGCCGAGCGTCCGGGTCTTGTGCGGCGGAATGCCGGCGGGCCGGCGCGCCAGCTTGTCCGCTGCCTGCTTGGCGAAGAACAGGGTGCGGATCATGGCGCGGGGCTCCGGCCGCGCGAACACGGTGCCGAACAGCTTGCGCTCCAGCCTGAGGCCGGTGTCGATGGGCAGGCGCAGCCCCTCATAGACGCAGGAAAGAAGCGCCGGAACGGCGGGGATGGTGTGCCCGCCCGCTGCCTGCGCCCTGCCGTTGGCGAGGCTGAACGCATCCATGATGCGGGGGGTGGACGGCCCGCCGCCGGGCGGGGAGAAGCCCTTGCGGTCCCACGGCGCCTGCGC
>NCCY01000102.1 GCA_002279855.1 Rhizobiales bacterium 12-68-15 | reverse complement strand
GCATAGTTGCCGGTATAGGGATTGAATGCCCCGGCCGAGCGTCCCGCGACCTCGGTGCCCCGCGCCGTGGTGCCATAGCCGGAGCGCGCGCCCCATTCCGTGCCGTTCCAGGTGGTGCCCCAGGCATGGGCCACGGTGGCGGACCCGCCCCAGCGGCCATACACGTTGGTCACGCCCGCATTGGCATAGCCCCAGCGGTTCCAGCCGCCGGCGCCCCAATAGGGACCCCAGGCCGGGCCGACCGCCGCGCCCCAGGCCCAGCCGGCGGCGAAGCCGAAGCCGAAGCCCGCCGCCGCGCCCAGCGCGAAGCTTGCGCCATAGCCATAGGTGGTGGGGTAGGGGTACCACCAGGTGGCGCCCACATAGCTCGGATAGACATAGCCGGTGCCGTAGACGACCGTGCCGCCGGGCGCGACCATCACGCCCATATAGCCGGGGGTGTAGCCCACCACGACCGTCTCCGGCTGCACCGAATAGACCCGGACATAGGTGACGTAATAGACCGGCGAATTGACCGGGATGGTGTAGATCACCGGCGGCACCTCAGCCGCGACCACCCACGGCCCGTTGGCTGAGCGGGAGGTGAACCACACGCCGTTGACCACCACGAAATAGCTGGTGGGCGACACCATGATCACCGGCTGCGCGGTGTTCACCGCATATTTCAGCGCGGTGCCCTCCACCGGGGCGAACTGCGGCGCGCCGGAATAGGACACGGTAGTGGTGGTGCTGCGCTTGACGGTGGAGGTCTGCGGGATGGTGGCCGCGATGGCGGCTTCCTTGGCCTGCGGGGTGCCCGACACCGAGACCAGCACATTGGCCTGCGGATCGTTGGGCGAGATCTTCTTGAAGTCCGCCGGCAGCGCGTCCGAGGCCACGAAGGTCCACGGCCCGTTCATGCCCGCCGACCTGAACCAGCGGCCGGAGATGAGGACATAGAAGCTGTTGCTGGCGGTCTCCATGAACACGGCATGATCCGCATTGCTCATGGTGAGCAGTTGCGTGCCGTCCACCGGCAGCATCTGCGGCTGGCCGTTGGTCTGGATCAGTTCCGTGGGCACGGAGGAGACCAGGATCGCCGGGGGCGGGGTGATCGCCTTGCCGTCCTTGTTCAGCAGCGGGTCCGCCTCGGCCTGCTTCAGCGCGGCGCTGGCGGCGGCCTGCAATTCGGCGGAGGGCTTGGGCGTCACCAGCCAGGTGCCGGCGAGGCTTGAGCTTTCATACCAGGTGCCCGCCGCCTGAAGGTGGAAGACGCCGTTGCTGTCCTGGAGGATGAGCGCGCGGGTGTTGAACACGCGCTGGTAGGCGGGCGCGCCCTGAACCGAGCGCATGGCCGGCTCGCCGGAGATCGGCACGAGAATGGTCAGGGTGTCGGTGAAGACGATCTTCGGCGGGGAATTGTCCACCGGCTGGGTGCGCAGCGCCTCGATCTTCTGGTTGACCGCATAGCTCGCCTGCAACTGGTCGAGCCGCGCAACCAGCCCGGTCTTGGGCAGGCGCTGGTCGATGGCGGCCTTCACCATGGCGGCCTTGTCGGGGGCGGTGACCACCTCGACCTTGTCCACCTTGATGTCGCTGAGCTGGACGAGGCCGGCCGACTTGTCCACCTGCGCGCGGGCGGTGAACTGGGCGAAGCCGTAGGTGGGGGCGCCGTCCTTCGGGCCGATGGCCAGTGCCGAGCGGCCGGTGATGGTGTCGCCGTCCCAGGTCTCGATCTGCGGCTGGTAGATTTCCAGCCGGTTGTCACCCACGTCGAAGTCGCGCGGCCATCCCACATTGGGGGCGCCGATGGGCGCGGACTGCCCGCTCTTGGCGCCCGGGGCCGATCCCTGCTGCGCATAGGCATATGGCGGCAGGACGACGCTGGTGATCGCCAGTGCGACCACGGCGGTCTTGCCTGCGTACCTGCCGCTTTCCAACAAACGCCCGATGTCCATGGGTGAACTCCCTCTCGTCCCTCAGCCGTGCCGGAGCGATACCACCTTCGCCCCCGAGCGTCAGCGTGACGGCAGGGAACATGGATAAATGTTTAGGATATTTTTTGGCTCATCACAGCGTGGGGTTGCTGCCGCATCAGGGGCCCTCGTCGAGACCGATCCGGGGCCGGGCGATGAGAAGGACCCCGCCCAGCGCCACCCAGGCGATGACGGCATACGGCCACAGATTGTCCGGGAAGGCGGGCACCGGATAGACCGAATTCCACAGCGGCCACGCCATGGCGAGGGTCCCAGCGAGCCCGACAAGCAGCCATATCCGCCCCGCTCCACGCCGGGCATGGGCCGCCACCGCGATGGTGACGCCGAGATAGGCGAGGATGAGGGCGAGCACGCCGATGGTGCCCACATCGTCATAATAGTGCGCCGGCCCGATGAACGGCGCCCAGACCAGCAGCCCCGCCAGCATCGCCCCGCCGACGATGAGCACCGCCACGGCTGGCGTGCCATGGACCGGATGCACCCGTGCCGCCGTCTCGCTAAGGCCGGCGCGGGAGAGGGCATAGAGCATGCGGGCTCCGGCCGAGAGCGTGCCGAGCACCGCCGAGATGGCCGAGACGGCGGCGGCGATGTCGAGCGCGGTCGCCAGCCGCAGCGAGCCGAATTTCAGCGCCAGCGTGTTGAGCGGCGCCTCGTCCGCCGCCAGTGCCTTCATGTTGCCGACGCCGAAACCCACCACCTGGATGTAGGAGGCGAACACGAAGAACAGGCCGGCGAGAACAACGGTGCAGATCAGCGCGAGGGGAATGGCGCGGCCCGGCTGGCCGGTCTCTTCCGCCAGCGTGGTGGCGGCCTCGAAGCCGGCGAAGGACAATACGGCGAACACCACCGCATAGCCGATGCCCCACCAGCCGCTGGCCGGATCGGGCCGGAACGGCGCCGTGCTGAGGCCACCGTCCGTGGCGCTCACCGCCATCAGAATCAGCGTGCCGAGATACAGGATGACGGCCACCGAGGAGAGTTCGAGCACCAGCATCATCCGCGCCGCCACCGACATCTCGCGATAGGCGGCGAAGGTGGCGAAGGCGAGGGCGGCGAGCGCGAACACCAGCCACCAGCCGCCGATGGGAATGCCGTGGTCCTCGAACGCGGCGCGCAGGAAGTCGCCCACCAGCGCCGCGCTGCCCGAGCCGCCTGCGATATAGAGCAGCAGCATGCACCAGCCGGCGAGGAAGCCCGCCCGCGGGCCGAAGGTGTGGCGGATATAGGCATAGACGGAGCCGGTCTGCGGCACCCGGCTGGAGAAGAAGACGAAGGACAGCCCAACCAGCGCGACGAGCGCGGTGCCGACCGCAAATCCCAGCGGCGCGGCGGCCCCCGCGGCCCCCACCGCCAGCGTCACGTTCAGCGCCATGCCCATGGTGGGCGCGATCACCGAGAGGGAGAGGCCGATGGCCTCGATCAGCCCCAGATTGCGCTTCAGCCGGATCATGCCTTGCCCTCCCGTGAGGCCCGTGACGGATGCCTGCAAATGATACCCGTCCTGCCTCATGCCCGAAGCGCCATCCCCCGCCAATGTCAGAGTTTGGTCGCAAGGCACGGCACCGCCGACGGCCCGCGCACGCAGCCCGGCTTGACGCAGCCGGGAGGCGCCGATACGCCCTTTTCATGCAGTCGCGCAGCTTCATCACCGGCCTTGCCGGTCCCACCCTGCTTCAGGACGAACGCGCTTTCCTGAAGGCGGCGGCCCCCTGGGGCCTCATCCTGTTCGCCCGCAACATCGAGACGCCGGATCAGGTGCGGACGCTGGTCGCCGACGCCCGCGCCGCGCTCGGCTGGAACGCGCCGGTCCTGATCGATCAGGAAGGCGGGCGGGTGCAGCGGCTGCGTCCGCCCCACTGGCCGAATTATGCCCCCGCCGAGACGTTCGGCGCGCTTCATGGGCGCGATGCGGCGGCGGGTCTCAGGGCGGCGTGGCTCCAGTCCCGGCTGATGGCGGATGACCTCCACCGCCTCGGCATCGACGTGGACTGCCTGCCCTGCGCGGACCTGCGCCTGCCGGAAGGGCACGGCATCATCGGCAACCGCGCCTATGGCGATGCGCCCGAGCCTGTGGCCGCGCTGGCACGGGCGGCGGCGGACGGGCTTCTGGCGGGCGGCGTGCTGCCGGTGCTCAAGCACATTCCCGGCCATGGCCGCGCCCCGGCGGACAGCCACGAGCGCCTGCCGGAAGTCACCGCGCCCCGCGCCCTGCTGGAGCGGACCGACTTTGCCGCCTTCCGCCTGCTGAACGACCTGCCGCTCGGCATGACCGCCCATGTGGTCTATGCGGACATCGACCCCGCCGCCCCCGCGACCACCTCAAGGATCATGATGGGCGAGATCGTGCGCGGGCTCATCGGCTTCGACGGGCTGGTGATGAGCGACGACCTGTCCATGGGCGCGCTGGCGGGAAGCCTTGCGGAGCGTGGCCGCGCGGCCATGGCGGCGGGATGCGACATGCTGCTCCACTGCAACGGCATGCTTTCGGAGATGGAAGCGGTTGCCGCCGAGGCGCCGCAGCTTGAGGGACAGGCGGGGGCACGCGCCGCCCGCGCGCTCGCCCTGCGCGCCGCGCCGCAGCCGCTGGTGCGGGCTGAGGCCGAGGCCGAGCTTGCCGCCCTGCTTGGACCCTCGGGGGGCGCCTGAGCATGGATGCGCCCGTTTCCGACTTTGCCGAGGACACGCCGGCCGAGACGGGGGAGGGCGCATTCGTCGTCGATATCGACGGTTTCGAGGGACCGCTGGACCTGCTTCTGGCGCTCGCCCGCACGCAGAAGATCGACCTCAGCCGCCTGTCCATCCTGGCGCTGGCGGACCAGTATCTCGCCTTCATCGACCAGGCGCGCAAGGTGCGGCTTGAGCTTGCGGCCGACTATCTGGTGATGGCGGCGTGGCTTGCCTATCTGAAGTCGCGCCTGCTGCTGCCGCCGCCCCCCAAGGAAGATGGCCCGAGCGCCGAGGAACTGGCGGATGCCTTCGCCCGCCGCCTGCGGCATCTGGAGCGCATCCGCAAGGCGGCGGAGCTGATGATGGCCCGAACCCGCCTCGGGCTGGACGTGTTCGCCCGCGCCGTCCCGCGCGGGGAGGCGCCGGTGCCGGGACGCGTGGTGCATGACGCCTCGCTCTATGACCTGCTCTCCGCCTATGCCACCCAGCGCCAGCGCTCGGCCCTGTCCTATGTCACGCTGAAGACCCGCGCCGTCTGGTCGCTGGCGGAGGCGCGGGCGCGGCTGGAGAAGCTGGTGGGCGGATCGCTGGACGACTGGATGCGGCTCGACCAGTTTTTGGCCGATTACCTGCTGGAGCCCGGCCAGCGCGCCACCGCGCTTGCCTCCTCGTTTTCCGCCACGCTGGAAATGGTCCGCGAGGGGCTGCTGGACGTGCGGCAGGACGCACCCTTCGCCCCGCTCTGGCTGCGTCCGCGCGGCACGCAGGAGACGCTGCTGTGACCGGACCCGCGCCGAGGGCCGCCCCGCTTGTCGATCTGTTCGACGCCCGCCCGCTGGACGAGCGCGCCGCCGCCCTCGGCCGCGACCTGCGCGTGGTGGAGGCGCTGCTGTTTTCCTCCGCCTTGCCCGTGGATGCGGCCACCCTGTCGCGCCATCTGCCTGAGGATACCGACATCGCGGCGCTGATGGATGCGCTCGCCGCCGATTATGCCCGGCGCGGGGTGAATGTGGTGCGGGTAGCGGGGGGCTGGATGCTGCGCACCGCGCCGGACCTCGCCCAGGTCGCCGGCGAGGCGGCCCCAGAAATCCGCAAGCTCTCCCGCGCGGCCACCGAGGTTCTCGCCATCATCGCCTATCACCAGCCGGTGACGCGGGCGGAGATCGAGGACATTCGTGGCGTCTCCACCTCCCGCGGCACGCTGGACGTGCTGCTGGAAACCGGCTGGATCCGCCTGCGTGGCCGCCGCCGCGCGCCGGGGCGCCCGGTGACCTATGGCACCACCTCCGCCTTCCTCGTGCATTTTGGCCTGGATGCCATTCACGATCTGCCGGGCATCGAGGAGATGAAGGGCGCCGGGCTCATCGATCCGCGTGTGCCCTCCGGCTTCGCCATTCCGCTGCCCTCCGACGACGATCGCCTGCGCGAGGACGAGGAGCCGCTGGAGCCCGAACTGCTGGACCTCATCCTCACGCCCGATCCGGGGGCGGAGCCCGAGGAGACCGACGAGGCATGATGAGCAGTTCCGTCCTGCGTCCCCGTTCCCCCACCACGTTCGCCACCGGGCTGTCGTTCGAGGATGTCCATCTGCGCTACGGGCCGGTGGAGGCCGTGCGCGGCGTCTCGCTGGAGGTGAAGCCCGGCGAGGTGGTGTGCCTGCTCGGCGCCTCCGGCTGCGGCAAGACCTCCCTACTGCGGCTCGCGGCCGGGGTGGAGGTGCCCGATCGCGGCCGGGTGCTGATCGACGGGCGGGAAGTGGCCGGCCCCGCCGCCTTCGTGCCGCCGGAGCGCCGGGGCGTCGGGCTGGTGTTCCAGGACTATGCCCTGTTCCCGCATCTGACCGTTCTCGACAATGTGATGTTCGGCCTCCACAGCCTGAAGCGGGCAGAAGCGGCCGGCGAGGCGCGGCGTGCGCTGGCCCGCGTCGATCTGGAGGGGTTCGAGGGGGCCTATCCCCACGAACTGTCCGGCGGGCAGCAGCAGCGGGTGGCGCTGGCCCGCGCGCTCGCGCCACGGCCCGGCATCCTGCTGCTGGACGAACCCTTCTCCGGCCTCGACCGGCGGCTGCGCGACCAGGTGCGCGCGGATACGCTGGAGGTGCTGCGCGCGGTGCGCGCCACCGCCATCATGGTCACCCACGACCCGGAAGAGGCCATGCGTCTTGCCGACCGGATCGCGCTGGTGCGGGCGGGGCGGGTGGTGCAGGTGGGGCCGCCGGACCAGCTCTACCATGCCCCCGTCGACATCGGCGTGGCGCGGTTCTTCTGCGAGCTGAACGAGATTGCAGCGCAGGTGCGCGATGGTGTCGCGCACACCCCGCTCGGCCGGCTGCCGGCGCCCGGCATTCCGGACGGCCCGGCGGTTTGCGCGGTGCGGCCGCAGGGGCTCTCCTTCACCCCCGCGCAGAGCGATGCACAGGGGCGGGTGCTGGAACGGCGTTCCCTTGGGGAAGTTGATCTGGTGCTGGTTTCCGCCGACGGGCTCGACCGTCCGCTGATGGCGCGGCTGCGCTCGCGCACCGCACCGGCGGCGGGACAGGATGTGAGCATCCATGTGGATGCGGCGGAAGTCCTTGTTTTCGCCTTGACGGGGTCCTAGTGTCGCCGTCCGAAGCGTGCGCGGGCGGGAACGTCGCGTGCGGACAAGAAATTCCCACGGAGGGTGAGTGATGGGTTCGATGAGCATCTGGCACTGGATCGTGGTGCTGGCCGTGGTGCTCCTGCTGTTCGGGCGCGGCAAGATCTCCGACCTCATGGGCGACGTGGCCAAGGGCATCAAGTCGTTCAAGAAGGGCATGGCGGAAGACGAGACACCCGCCCCGAACACGGCGCCGGAGGCTCCGCGTCCGCTGCCGCAGCAGGCCCAGCCTGCGCCCGAAGCGGAAAAGAAGCCGGTCTGACGCTGCAATTCGCAAGGGGAGGTCGGCGGCTCGTCCGCCGGAAATGATCCGGCATGTTCGATATCGGCTGGTCCGAGCTGATGCTGATCGGCGTTGTTGCGCTGATCGTCATCGGCCCGAAGGAACTGCCCTCCGTCCTGCGTACGGTGGGCCGGACGATCACGAAGCTGCGCCGCATGGCCGGCGAGTTCCAGGGTCAGTTCCAGGATGCCCTTAGGGAAGCCGAGCTGTCCGACATCCGCAAGGAAATCGGCGACATCGCCGGCGGCACCGCCGAGAGCATGAAGAAGAGCTTCCCGGGAATGGATTCGCTGGACCCCCTGCGCTCCATCCGGGACGAGATCCGCTCCACCGTGGAGGGCGGCACCACGCCGGCCCCCGCGCCTGCGGCGCCCTATATTCCCCCGGCCTCGGTCGCGGCCGCCTCCGCTGCGGCTGCCGCCATCAGTGCCGAGCTGTCGGGCTTTGCCCCGCCGACCGCTGCCGCGCCGGCAGAGCAGGTGCAGGCGGCCCCCACCGTGCCGGCCGCGCCCCGTACGACGCCGGAAAGTGGTTCGCCCGCATGAGCGAGGACGATATCGACGCCTCCAAGGCGCCTCTGATCGAGCACCTGATCGAGCTGCGTTCGCGCCTCATCAAGTCGGCCGCCGCCTTTCTGGTGGCCTTCTTCCTGTGCTTCATGTTCGCCAAGGCGATCTACAACATCCTGCTGTGGCCCTATGAGTTCGCCTCCGGCTTCTCCGAAGGCGTGAAGCTCATCTATACGGCGCCGCAGGAATTCCTCTTCACCCAGATCAAGCTCGGCATGTTCGGCGCCGCGTTCATCTCCTTCCCGGTGGTGGCGACGCAGGTCTACATGTTCGTGGCGCCGGGGCTCTACAAGCAGGAGAAGCAGGCCTTCCTGCCCTATCTCGTGGCGACCCCGTTCTGTTTTCTGGCCGGCGCGGCGTTCGTCTATTTCATCGCCATGCCGCTGGCCATGACCTACTTCCTGAGCATGCAGCAGGTGGGCGGGGCCGGGCAGGCGGAAATCTCGCTGCTGCCCAAGGTCTCGGAATATCTCTCGCTCATCACCACGCTGATCCTCGCCTTCGGCGTCACCTTCCAGCTTCCGGTCATCCTGACCCTGCTGGCGCGCATCGGCATCCTGACGGCGGACCAGCTGGTCAAGGCGCGCCGTTATGCCATCGTGGCGGTGTTCGTGGCGGCGGCGGTGCTGACCCCGCCGGACGTGATCTCCCAGCTCGCCCTTGCGATCCCGACGCTGCTTCTCTACGAGGTCTCGGTCTATCTGGTGCGCATTGTGGAGAGGCGCCGGGCGGCAGAGGAGAAGGCCCGCGAGGCTGAATCCTCCAGCGTCTGACGGTTCACGCGGCGCCCGCCGTCATTTCGGACGATGGGTCTCGGTCTCGACTGCCGGGGGAGGCCTGACGTCCCCCGGAGTCGAGCCGCATGCACGATATCAAATGGATTCGCGAGGCGCCCGAGGCGCTGGTCCGCGCGCTGACCCGCCGGCAGATGCCGGAGGCTGAGGCGACCGCGCTGCGCGACACGCTGCTGGGGCTGGACGAGCAGCGCCGCGCCAGGCTCACCACGCTGGAAACCCTGCTCGCCCGGCGCAATTCCGCCTCCAAGGAGATCGGACAGGCCAAGGCGCAGAAGGACGAGGCCAGGGCCGCCGCCCTCATGGAAGAGGTCCGAGGGCAAGGACGAGCACGACAATGTGGAGATCAAGGTGGTGGGCGCGAAGCGCGCCTACGCCTTCACGCCGAAGCAGCATTTCGAGATCGGCGAAGGCCTTGGCCTGATGGATTTCGAGACCGCCGCCAAGCTCTCCGGCGCCCGTTTCGTGGTCAACAAGGGGCCGATGGCGCGGCTGGAGCGGGCGCTGGGCCAGCTCTTCCTCGACATGCACACCTCCGAGCACGGCTATACGGAAGTAAGCCCGCCGCTTCTGGTGCGCGACGAGGCCATGTTCGGCACCGCGCAACTGCCGAAGTTCAAGGACGACCAGTTCTTTGCCACCCGCTGGGTGCGCAACGATGCCGACGCGGATGAACTGGCCAGCGAAGGCCTCTGGCTCATCCCCACCGCCGAGGTGCCGCTGACCAATCTGGTGCGGGAATCCATCCTCTCCGAGGATGAACTGCCCCTGCGCCTCACCGCCTGCACGCCCTGCTTCCGGGCGGAAGCCGGTTCGGCGGGGCGCGATACGCGCGGCATGATCCGCCAGCACCAGTTCACCAAGGTGGAACTGGTCTCCATCACCACGCCGGAACAGGCGCTGGAGGAGCATGACCGCATGCTC
>NCCY01000101.1 GCA_002279855.1 Rhizobiales bacterium 12-68-15 | reverse complement strand
GTTCGCGGCGGTGGGTGTCGATCTGGGCATCCTGACGCGCGAAACCGCCCGCCTCGCCGCCGATTACCGCTGAGTGGGGATCGCCAGAAAGGCGCGCTCGAAGAACAGGAAGGCCACGGAGAAGAAGTCGGCCAGCGCCGGCCCCAGCGCCGGCCCGGCCACAAAGCCCGTAGCCTCGCGGCGGGCGAGGCCCTCCTGCGTGGCCCGCCGCAGCAGCGCCGAGACATGGGTGCGCGAGACGGAAAAGCGCTGCGCGGCCTGCACCGTGCTGAGTGTGGTGCCCTCTTCGAGAGCCATCAGGTTCAGCAGGAGGACAAAGCCGACCTCGCGGTCCGCGTAATGCTGGAGATGCGGCACCATGTCGAACACCCGCACGCCGGCGCGCATCAGGTCCGCCATGAAGTTGATGGCCGGTCCGAAGACCCCCGATTCCGGGGCGGTACGGGCGCGATGCGCCATGTCCGGGTCCATTTCCGCGATCGCGGAGAACAGGTTGTGCCAGCGCATGAGGTGAGCATCGAGGAAAAGCCGGGTCGGGCCGAAGTGCTTTTCCTTGAGATTGCGGGCCGGGACGGGCTCCATGAACCGGCCAAACCGCAGCCCCGCGATGAACGCGGTCGCCCGGCCTGCACTGCAGATGTTGCAGGCCACCAGGTCGCGCCGCACCCGCGCGGTCGTGACACCGGCGCCGCCGGTCTCGTTGAAGTGGATGTCGAGGATCAGGATCGAGGCCAGATAGCGGCCGCGATCATTGAGCAGGCGATTTCGCAGCCAGCTGCCGTCATAGCTGCGCACCCCGGCCGCAGATGCCACGCGCATTGCGCGGTCAAATCCTTCCCGCGCCTTCATCGCCGTGATCGCGTCTCGTCCGATGATCTGTTCCACGGGCGAAATAGTCGTGAATGCGTCCATGACGGGCAATGACTTTAATTGGCTGGGCAGAGAATATCCTGTTCCGCTCTTACAGCGAAGCTTGTCGCCCGACCATTCCCCGTGCGTTGCAATAGCAGCCGGTTTGGTCAGGGCGTTGCAACCCTGCCGGCCCGGCAGGTCGATGTCTGCCCTTGCGTCATCGCCGCCGGAGCCTAGACGCGGGCGGCAAAAGAAGTAAGGTCTCGCCGCCCGCGAACCGGCCGACGCGCGGGCGGGGCGCGCGCCAACGGGCGAACGCCTTCGGCCGCTGCCATTATCGTTCAAGGACGCCGAGACGTGCAGGATAGCCACACTCAACAGCCGCAACTGTCGCTGGCCAAGGACAAGATCAAGGTCCTCCTGCTCGAGGGCGTCAATGACAGCGCCGTCGAGATGCTGATGGCGGCGGGCTATACCAATGTCACCCGCCTCACCAAGGCGCTGGACGGCGAGGCGCTGAAGGAGGCGATCAAGGGCGTCCATATCCTCGGCATCCGCTCGCGGACCCACATCACGGCCGATGTGCTGGAGGCGGCGGACCGGCTGATCGCCATCGGCTGCTTCAGCGTGGGCACCAATCAGGTCGAGATCGATGCGGTACGGGCGCACGGAATCCCGGTCTTCAACGCCCCGTTCTCAAATACGCGCAGTGTGGCCGAGCTTGTGATCGGCGAGATCGTGATGCTGCTGCGCCGGATCATAGACCGCTCCAACGCGGCCCATGAGGGCAAGTGGGACAAGTCCGCCACCAACAGCCACGAGGTGCGCGGCAAGACGCTGGGCATCGTCGGCTACGGCAATATCGGCTCGCAGCTCTCCTACCTCGCCGAGGCGATGGGCATGCGGGTGATCTATCACGACCACACCGACAAGCTGCGCCACGGCAACACCGAGGCCATCGCCTCGCTGCACGATCTGCTGGCCAACAGCGACGTGATCAGCCTGCATGTCCCCGAGACGCCGGCCACCCACGGCATGATCGGCGCCGCCGAGATCGCCGCCATCAAGCCGGGCGCCTATTTCATCAACAACAGCCGCGGCACCGTGGTGGACCTGCAGGCCCTGGCGGACGCCCTTCGGGCCGGCAAGCTGCGCGGCGCGGCGGTGGACGTGTTCCCCGTCGAGCCCGGCTCCAATGCCGAGCGTTTCGTCACCCCGCTCCAGGGCCTGCCCAACGTCATCCTCACCCCGCACATCGGCGGCTCCACCGAGGAGGCACAGGAGCGCATCGGCGCGGAAGTCGCGCGCAAGCTGGTGGATTACAGCGACAGCGGCTCCACCATGGGGGCGGTGAACTTCCCGCAGGTCCAGCTTCCCCCGCGCCCGCTCGGCACCCGCTTCATCCAGGTGCAGCGCAACGTTCCCGGCATGCTCGGCCGCCTCAACGAGGTGCTGGCCCGCCACTCGGTCAACATCGCCGCCCAGTATTACGAGACCCATGCGGACGTGGGCTATGTGGTGCTGGACGCGGACGCCTCGGCCGCCGACAGCCAGGCGGTGCTGGCCGACATCCGGGCGCTCGATGGCACCATCCGCGCGCGGCTGCTGTACGAATACAAGATCTGAGCCTGACAGCCGGTGCGGCGGGCGGGATCGCCTGCCGCACACAAACGCCGCAAAGCCCCGTCAGCTTCCGCGCAGTTTTGAACGCGGAACAGGAGACGGCACAGGCATGGGCGAACTCATCAACGGCCAGTGGCATCGCGGCGGTTTTGAAAGCACGCTGGACAAGGGCCGGCTGAACCGGAAGCCATCGCTGTTCCGGGACTTCGTGACCGCCGACGGTCGCGCCCCCGAGGGCAAGCGCGGCTTTCCCGCCGAAGCGGGTCGCTATCACCTGTATGTTTCGCTGGCCTGCCCGTGGGCGCACCGCACCCTGATCATGCGTGCCCTGAAGGGGCTGGAGGGCATGATCGGCCTCTCGGTGGTGCACTGGCTGATGGGGGAGGACGGCTGGACCTTCCAGCCGGGGCCGGACGTGGTGCCCGACACGGTGAACGGCTGCGCGCGTCTCTACGAACTGTATGTCCGGGCGGACCCGGCCTGTACCTCCCGCGTCACGGTGCCGGTGCTGTGGGACAAGAAGCACGGCACCATCGTCTCGAACGAATCCTCCGAGATCCTGCGCATGTTCAATTCCGCCTTCGACCGGCTCGGCGCGGCGGAGGGCGACTATTATCCGGCCGAACATCGCGACGAGATCGATGCGTTGAACGCCCGCATCTACGACACGCTCAATAACGGCGTGTACAAGGCGGGCTTTGCGGGCGTGCAGGACGCCTATGAGGAAGCCGCAAGGTCGGTGTTCGAGACGCTGGACTGGCTGGAAGGCCGGCTCACGCGGCAACGCTTTCTCGTGGGCGAGCACATGACCTAGGCCGATATCCGCCTGTTCACGACGCTGGTGCGCTTCGATGCGGTCTATTTCGGCCATTTCAAGTGCAACTGGCGGGCCATTCACGAATATCCCGCCCTGTGGGCCTATGTGCGCGACCTCTATCAACATCCGGCCATTCGCCCGACGGTGAATTTCCACCACATCCGGCACCATTATTACGAGAGCCACCTGTGGCTGAACCCCAAGGGCATCGTTCCCATCGGCCCGGATCTCGACTTCGATTCCCCCGTGGACCGGACGGCGCTGAGATAGCGGCGCAGCGCGGCCCGCGGAGAAACCACAGGGCCGGTCGGTAATATCGCTTGTCGCGGCGGAAGGTGTCCGGCTATAGCTGGGTTCTCGCAGGACGGTCCATCATTTGCATGCGGCAGGAGCCACACGATGGCAGCCTGCGCGGACACTTCCGGCGCGGCGGGGCGGGAGATCAGGCGACGTGGAGTCCTCGGTTCGCAGTCGGGTCCCCGATCACAAGCTCCCCTCCGGGCGCGAGGAAGATCCGCGCGAGCGCATCCTGCTCGCGGCGGAGCATGTGTTCCTCGAACAGGGATTCGAGCTGGCGACGGTGCGCGAGATCACCTTGCGCGCCGGGGTGAACGTCTCGGCCATCAACTATTATTTCGGCTCCAAGGACGAGCTGCTGGCGGCGGTCCTGGACCGCGTGATGCAGCCTTATACCGAGGCGCGGGTGACGGCCCTGGTGGCGGCGGAGGCGGCTGCGCAGCCTGATCCGCCGGCCCTTGCGGAGATCGTCGAGGCGCTGGTGCGCCCCATGGTGGAACTCAGCCGCGACCCCGACGGCGCCCGCCCGCTCACCCGGCTGATCCAGCAGATCCGCGCGCGGCCGAGCGAGGGGACCCAGCGCTTTTTCGTGAGCCGGGTCGATCCGGCGGTGTTCCAGTTCATCACCGCCTTCCAGCGCACGCTGCCCCATCTGGGGCGGGCGGACATCTTCTGGCGCTACAATTTCGCCATCGGGGCGGTGATGCAGGTGCTCATCGATTCCGATCCGGCCACCCACCGGCTGAAGCGCCTTTCCGGCAATCTGTGCGACACCGGCGACGACGAGCAGATCATCGCCCAGCTTGTGGGCTTCGTGAGCGGCGGCTTTCTCGCTCCGGCCGCACAACGCGTGCCCGAGCCGCCGTTTCCCCTCTCCTGAATAGCCGCAGGGCGTCCCGACCGGACGCCCTTTTTTTGTCGCTGCATGCATTGAAGGCAGACATGCGCCTGTCATTTGGGCGCGCTGCCGCGTCAATGGCGTTGACTTGGCTGTATCTCAAATTACGTTTCAAACACTGATTGAATTTTGGGAGACGCACCATGTCCATCGCTCCGGCCAGAAAGATCACGGGTTCCTTCGTCGCCCTCGTCACGCCGTTCGACCGTTCGGGTCAGGTGGATTTCGGCGCCTTCCGCGAACTTCTGGCCTGGCAGGAGGCGAACGGAACCGGCGCGGTGCTCATCATGGGCTCCACCGGCGAAGTCTCCATGCTCTCGCAGGACGAGCGCCGCAAGGTGATTGCCGAGACGGCGAAGATGAAGACGGACGCCATGCCGCTCTTCTACGGCTGCACCGGCAACAACACCGAGACCACCATCGAGAATGTCCGCTTTGCCAAGGCCAATGGCGCGGACGGCGCCATCCTTGCCGCCCCGGCCTATATCTGCGCGCCGGAAGCGGACATTGAGGGCTATTTCCTTGAAGTGGCGGATGCCACCGACCTGCCGCTCGGCCTCTACAACAACCCGCCCCGCGTGAAGAGCGACCTGCACTGGGATCACCTGCTGCGCATCTTCAAGCACCCGAACTATGTGGTGCACAAGGAATCCACCACCCGCGTCGGCCAGGTGGCGCAGATCCTCGCCGCGCGTCCCGACGTGTCGGTCATGTGCTGCGACAGCCCCAATCTCGGCCTCGTTGTGCCCACCATGAGCCTTGGCGGCCATGGCACCGCGAACATGGGCGGCAACATCGCCCCGGCCGAGGTGGCCGTGATGTCGCGCCCCTGGACCAGCTATGCCGAAGCCGAGAGCTTCCGCGACACCTATCTCGAACTGCTGCCGCTGCTGCACTTCAACTATTCGGCCATCAATCCGGTGGCGGTGAAGTCGCTCATGAAGGCGGTGGGCCTGCCGGTCGGCGAGCTGCGCAAGCCGCTCACCTCCCTTCAGGGCGAGGCACTGGCGCGCGGCATCCGCATCGTGCAGGAGCTGGGCCTCGACAAGAAGTATGGCTGGAAGATCGCGCCGGTTTCGGCGGTCGCGGCCTGAGCGGGGCAGGGCGATGGATCTCGGCATTTCCGGACGCCACGCCCTCGTCACCGGCGGCAGCCGTGGCATGGGTTTCGCCGCGGCGCTGGCCTTGGCGGGCGAGGGGGTCAGGCTGACCCTCGTCGCCCGCACCCCCGCGACGCTGGAAGCGGCGGCGCGGGACATCCACGCCCGCACCGGCGCGCAGGTGGTGCCCGTCGCCGCCGACATCACCACCCCTGAGGGGCGGGCGGCGGCACTGGAAGCGTGCCCGGCGCCGGACATCCTGCTGAACAATGCGGACGGCGAACTGCCGGGCGACTTCCGCGACTGGACCCGCGCCGACTGGATTCGTGGCGTGGACCGGATGATGCTGACGCCCATCGACATGATCCGCCTGACGGTGGACGGGATGATGGAGCGGGGCTTCGGGCGCGTCGTGAACATCGTGTCACGCAGCGTGAAGATCGCGCAGCCGGAGCTCGGGCTCTCCAATGCCGCGCGCTCCGGTCTCGTGGGCTTCGTCGCCGGCCTTGCGCGGCAGACCGTGGCGCGCAACGTGACCATCAACAACATCCTGCCGGGGATCATCGCCTCGGACGGACAGCGCCAGCATGTGGAAGAACTGGCCCGCACTACAGGCCGCCCGTTTGCGGACATCTGGGCGGAGCGGGCATCGCAGAATCCGGCGGGCCGCTATGGCGAGGCGGATGAGGTGGGAGCCTATGTCGCTTTCCTCTGCTCCGCCCGTGCCGGTTTCGTGACCGCGCAGAACCTGATGATCGATGGCGGGCAGTATCCCGGCACATACTGAGTGCATTCCGGGCGCCGAAAGCACCGGACAGGCTTAAGGTGAAGACGAACGGTCGAGTGCGGCGCCGCCCCGACGGGCGGGGCCGATCAGCAGCTAAACTGTCAGGAGACGAGGCATGAAGGCATACCGCTTCCTTTTGCTCGGGGCCGCGCTTCTGGCGCCGCTGGCGCCGGCGATGGCACAGGATTATCCCAGCCGGCCGGTCAGCCTCGTGGTGCCCTATCCGCCCGGCGGATCGGTGGATGGCGTGGCCCGCGCCCTTGCGAGCGTCCTGTCCGAGAAGACCGGCAAGGTCTTCGTGGTGGAAAACAAGGCCGGTGGCGCAGGTGGCGTGGTCGGCTCGAACGAGGTCGCGAAGGCGTCGCCGGACGGCTACACCCTGCTGCTCAGCGCCTCCATCCATGTGGTGACGCCGCTCATCAACAAGAACGTCCCCTACAATCCCATCACCGACTTCACCCCGGTGGGCGAGGTGGCGGAAGGTCCGCTGCTCATCACCACCAATCCCAGCGTCAAGGCGAACACGCTGAAAGAGTTCTTCGACCTCGCCAAGGCCAACCCGAACAGCTTCAACTTCGCGACCTCCGGCTATGGCTCCGCCGGCCACCTCGCCGTCGAGATGCTGAAGCAGAAGGCGGGCGTGGATATCGACGTGATCGCCTACAAGGGCGGCGGACCGGCCCTCAACGACATGATCGGCGGGCAGGTGCAGCTCATCGCCGATCCCATGCTGTCCTCGCTGCCTTATGTGAAGGGTGGCCGCCTGAAGGCGCTCGCCGTCACCAGCAAGACCCGCTCGCCCCTCGCGCCCGACGTGCCGACCGTGGACGAGGCCGGGATGGGACCGTTCGAGATGGTGTCCTGGTATGCGGTGTGGGGACCGAAGAAGCTTGATCCCGCCGCCATGGCCTATCTGGAGAAGGCCATTGCGGAGGTGGTGAAGAGCGACGAATTCAAGCAGAAGCTGACCGTGTTCGGTTTCGAGCCGAAGTATCGCAACAGTGCCGACCTGCTGAAGTTCGAGACGGACGAGACGGCGCGCTACGATGCGATCGTCAAGGCCGCCAAGATCACCGTCGAGTGACGGCCATGCGGGCGCGGGACAGCCAGGGGGCGGACATGCGGGACGGGGAGGGCGCCGCGCGCGGCGCGCTTCTCGGCGCGCACTGGGGCCTCTACCGGCACGCCCCCGGCGGCGCACTGGCGCCGTTCGAGGACGATCCCGCGCCCGCCGCCCTCGGCCTGCCGCTGCCGGACGACCGGCTCGCGCCCTGCCGCATCCTGCGCCCGGCCGTGCGCCGCTCCTTCCTGACGCACGGCCCCGGCGCGAAGGCCGGGCGGCGCGGGGCGGAACCGTTTGTCGAAATTCCGTGGGACGAGGCGCTGGATCTCGTCGCCGGCGAGATTGCCCGCGTCCGCGACACCCATGGCAGCACGGCGCTGTATTCCGGCTCCTATGGCTGGTCCAGCGCCGGGCGCTTCCACCACGCGCAGAGCCAGCTCAAGCGCTTCTTCAACTGCATCGGCGGCTCGGTGCGCTCCGTGCAGAGCTATTCCTATGCGGCGGCGGAAGTGGTTCTGCCGCACGTCATCGGCACCACGGACGGGCTCATCACCGGGCATACGCCGTGGGAAGAGCTTGCGGGGCATGCCGAGCTCATCGTCATGTTCGGCGGCACGCCGCTGCGCAATGCGCAGGTGAATGCCGGCGGCATCGCCCGCCACGCCACCGGCGCGGGCCTGAAGGCCTGCCGGGACCAGGGCGCCCGCTTCATCACGGTGAGCCCGGTGCGCGCGGATGCGGGCGCCGAACTCGACGCCGAATGGCTGGCGCTGCGCCCCAATACGGACACGGCGCTGATGCTCGCGCTGGCCCATGTCCTCATCACCGAGGGGCTGTACGACGCCGGCTTCATCGCCCGCCACACGGAAGGCTTCGCGACTTTCCGCGCCTATGTGACGGGCGCTTCGGACGGGGAGCCGAAGACCCCGGACTGGGC
>NCCY01000100.1:585-14232 GCA_002279855.1 Rhizobiales bacterium 12-68-15 | reverse complement strand
CGGCTGGCGATGGCATCGAAGGCGCGGGCCGTGGCGGGGTCGATGGGGATGCCCTCGCGGGCGCGCCGCTCCGCCTCCCGCCACTCCCGGTCGCCGGGCGCCAGCACCTCGCCCCCCTCCACCGGGCGCGAGCCGCGCAGCCGCTCCAGATAGCGGCCCATGGCGGCGTCATAGAGCGGCTTCGGCACGAAGGCGGTGGGGTTCAGCGCCAGCACGAAGGCGCCCACATTGCGCGGCTCCATGGCCTCCATGTTGCTCATGGGGATGATGTCGAAGGACAGTTTCGCCCCGGACACGATGGAGCTGAGAATTTCCACCAGCCCGGCGAGCCCCGCGCCCTTGAAGCCGAACAGCCCGCCCACCGGCGCCAGCATTTCCGCCAGCATGGGGTCGAGCGTATCGTGGCCATCCTCGTCGGAGGCCGCGTCCGGCGGCAGGGCGCGGCCGAGGCTGCGATAGAGCAGCACGCGGTTGTAGGGCACGGCGCTGGTCGCCATGTCCAGCATCCACGGCCGGCCCTGCGGCGCCGGGGCGGCGGCGGCGATGGGATTGGTGCCGTGGAAGCGCTCCGCGCCGTCGTGCAGCCGCACGAGGCTGTCGGAATTGCAGAAGGCGAGCCCGATGAAGCCGCGCTCCGCCGCCGCCAGCGCAAAGGCGCCCGCCGGACCGAAATGCGACGAATTGCGGATCGCCACCGCGCCGATGCCGGCAGTGCCCGCCAGCGCCATGGCCTTGTCCATGGCCCGATAGGCGGCGAGCGCCCCGTGCCCGTCATCGGCATCCAGCGTCAGGGCCGCCGTGGCGTCGCCGATGAAGCGCATGTCGGGGGCGCCCTTCACGCGCCCTCCGGCGATGGACTGGACATAATGGTCCAGCAGCCGCACGCCATGGCTGTCCACGCCGTGGCGGGAGCCGTGCATCATGGCGCGGGTGGCGGCATCGGCGGTGTCCGCATTGCCACCGATGGCGAGAAGCGCGGCGCGGCAGAAGGCATCGAGCGCTTCGGCGCTGTGACGCTCGGCGGCGGGCGGGGCTTCAACGGGTTGGGAGGTCATGGAGGGTCTCTCAAGGTGATACCGGCGCCCGCGCCCCGTCCGGGCGCGCCGCAGCCGGCGCATGGCGCGCACCGCCCGTCCGCGCGGGAGGCGGACGGGCGGCCGGAGCCGGATCAGTAGGTGATGACGTGGCGGACCACTTCGCCCCGGTCCAGCCGGTCGAAGGCCTCGTTGATCTCTTCCAGCGGGCCGGTGGAGGAGAGCAGCCGGTTGACCGGCAGCTTGCCGCGCTGGAACAGGGAGATGAAGCGGGGAATGTCGCGCGGGGGCACGCAGCTGCCCTGATAGCTGCCCTTGATGACGCGCTCGTCGGCCACGATGTGGACGGGGGAGAGCGAGATCCGCGCATTGGGATTGGCAAGGCCGGCGGAGGCGGTGGTGCCGCCGCGCCGCGTGATCTTGTAGGCCAGCTCGAAGGCCGGGGCGGAGCCGGCCATTTCCAGCGCATGGTCCACGCCGCCGCCAGTTGCGGCACGGATCGCCTCCGCCACCTCCGGATCGGTGGCGAGGAAGGCGTCGGTGGCGCCGAGGCTGACGGCGAGGTCGAGCTTGGCCTGCGAAAGGTCCACCGCCACGATGCGGTCCGCGCCCGCCGCCACCGCGCCGAGAATGGCCGACAGGCCGACGCCGCCGAGCCCGACAACAGCAACGCTCTGCCCCGGCCTCACGCCGCAGGTGTTCACCACGGCGCCGACGCCGGTCATCACCGCGCAGCCGAACAGGGCGGCATCCACCAGCGAAATGTCGGGCGTGATCTTGACGATGGAGCGGCGGGAGATGACGGCATATTCCGCAAAGCCGGACACGCCGCACAGATGATAGGTTTCGGTGCCGTCATCGCAGCGCAGGCGGGTGGCGCCCGACAGCAGCCGGCCCGCGCCGTTCGCCGCCTGTCCCGGCCCGCAGAGCTGCGCCTTGCCATCAAGGCAGGGCAGGCAGACGCCGCAGGAGGGAATGAAGCTCATCACCACATGGTCGCCGGGCCGCAGATCGGTGACCCCGGGGCCGACCTCCTCCACCACGCCCGCCGCCTCGTGGCCGAGCACCATGGGCGTCTGCCGCAGCCGGTCGCCATTGATGACCGAGAGGTCCGAATGGCAGACGCCGGCGGCGGCGATCTTCACCACCACCTCGTCATGGCCCGGCGCATCCAGCGTGACGGTCTCGATGGTGAGGGGGCGGGTCTGCGCGTAGGGGCGCGCGACCGGGGACGACCGCAGCACGGCGGCTTTCATTTGCATTGTCTTCCTCCCGTACGTCTCCACGGCCGCCACCGATTGAATCGCATGGGGCGGCCCGTCTGGCGTGCGCCGGGAGGATGGCGCGGCCCACGAAAAAAGAGAAGCGCGCCGAACGCCATTCCTCGCCTGAAGCTATGCAGAACAATCAGGCTGAAACGTCAGAGCCCCGCAATGGCGCGGGCGAAGTCGCGGGCGGCGAAGGGCTGGAGGTCGTCCGCCCCCTCGCCCACGCCGATCAGATGCACCGGAAGGCCATGCTTCTCGGCGATGGCGACAAGGATGCCGCCGCGTGCCGTGCCGTCCAGCTTGGTCATGACGAGGCCGGTGACGCCCGCCAGCTTGCCGAACACCTCCACCTGCGACAGCGCATTCTGGCCGACGGTCGCGTCCAGCACGAGAAGGACGGCATGAGGGGCGGTGGGCTCCTGCTTGCGCACCACGCGCACCACCTTTTCCAGCTCCGCCATCAGCTCGGCGCGGTTCTGGAGGCGGCCGGCAGTGTCGATGAGCAGCACGTCCGCGCCCTCGGCCCGGGCTTCCGTGATGGCATCGAAGGCGACGCCCGCCGCGTCCGCCCCCGGCGCGCGGGCGATGACGGAGGCGCCGGTGCGCTCGCCCCACACCTTGAGCTGCTCGATGGCCGCCGCGCGGAACGTGTCCCCCGCCGCCAGCATCACCTTCAGCCCCTCGGCCCGCCACTGGGAGGCCAGCTTGCCGATGGTGGTGGTCTTGCCCGAGCCGTTGACCCCCACCATGAGCAGGATGAACGGCCTGTGGCTGCGGTCGATCACCAGCGGCCTCGCCACCGGGGTCAGGATGGCTTCCACCTCGGCGGCGATCAGGCCCTTCACCTCCTCGGGCGCGATCATCTTGTCATGCCGGCCCCGGCCCACGCTCTCCACGATGCGGCCGGACACGGTGACGCCGAGATCGGCGCGGATCAGGATGTCCTCCAGCTCCTCCAGCGTCGCGGCGTCCAGCTTGCGCTTGCTGACGAGGTCCGTGATGCTCTGCGTGAGGGCGGAGGCGGTGCGCGACAGGCCGCTGGTGAGCCGGCTCCAGAAGCTCTTCTTCTCCTCGGGCTTGCGCGCCTCGGATGCCACCACGGGCAGGGGCGTCGCCGGCTCGGGCTCGGGCTCGGGCTCCGGCTCCGGCTCCGACTCCGACTCCGGCTCGACAGGTGCCGGCTCCGGTTCGATCTGGCTCGGCCGGCGCCGGCTCCTGCGGCTCGCTGCGGCCGCCCATGAGCCGGCTCCAGAAGCCTTTTTTCGGGGGAACGTCGCTCATTGTGTCATGCCGCGATCAGGCGCGCGCCGTCATGGCCGGCGATGCGCAGGGGAAGGATGGTGCCCGGCGCGGCGTCGCGCGCCACATGCACGGGCGTGAAATGCTCGGTGCGGCCGAGGCGGCCGTTCTCCACCAGCACGCTGCGGCGGGCGCCGACATTGGCGGACAGGTGACGGCGCAGGGCCGCCTCCCCCTTCTCGCGCAGCCGTGCGGCCCGCGCCTTCGCCACCGCCCGGCCGACCTGCGGCATCCGGGCGGCGGGGGTGCCGGGGCGGGGGGAATAGGGAAAGACATGCAGGAAGGTGAGGCCGCATGCCTCCACCAGATCAAGGCTGTTGCGGAACATCCCCTCGGTCTCGGTGGGAAAACCGGCGATGAGATCCGCACCGAACACCAGGTCCGGCCGCAGCCGCCGCATCTCGCCCACGAGCCGGATGGCGTCGGCGCGGGAATGCCGGCGCTTCATCCGCTTCAGGATCATGTCGTCGCCGGACTGGAGCGAGAGATGCAGATGGGGCATCAGCCGCTCCTCTTCCGCCAGCGCGCGCAGCAGGTCGTCATCGGCCTCCACGCTGTCGATGGAGGACAGGCGCAGGCGCTTCAGGTCCGGCACCTGACGCAGCAGCGTGCGCACCAGCCGGCCAAGGTTCGGCTGGCCCGGCAGGTCGCCGCCATAGGAGGTGAGGTCAACCCCCGTCAGCACCACCTCGCCTTGCCCCGCCTCCACCAGCCGCCGCACCTGCGCCACCACCTCGCCCATGGGGGCGGAGCGGGAATTTCCCCGGCCATAGGGGATGATGCAGAAGGTGCAGCGATGGTCGCAGCCGGTCTGCACCTGCACGAAGGCGCGGGTGCGCCCGTCGAAGCCGTCCACCATGTGCAGCGCGCCCTCGCGCACCGCCATGATGTCGTTGACCCTGACCTTCTCTTCGCCGGACACGCCGAAATCGAGCCCCGCGCGCACGCCGGCCCAGGTTGCGGGCGCGCCCTTGGCGTCATTGCCAAGCACGAGATCCACCTCGGGCATGGCGGCGAAGGTGGCGGGCTCGGTCTGCGCCGCGCAGCCGGTCACGATGATGCGCGCCTCCGGCTGTTCGCGCTTGAGCTTGCGGATGGCCTGCCGCGCCTGCGCCACCGCCTCGCCGGTCACCGCGCAGGAATTGACGATCACCGCCCGCTCCAGCCCCGCGCCGGTCGCCGCCCGTCGCATCTGCTCGGAATCGAGGATGTTGAGCCGGCATCCGAAGGTCATCACCTCCACCGGCGCCACCGCCACGCTCATGCCGCGTCCGCCAGCATGTCCGGGGTCAGGTGGCCGGTGAATTCATGGGCGACCGGGCCGGTCATGAGCACATGCCCGTCCGCCTCGCGCCAGAAGATGGTGAGGTCGCCGCCCGGCAGCGTGACGCGCACCCGGCGGTCCGCCCGTCCGGTGCGGATCGCCGCGACAGCCACCGCGCAGGCGGCCGAGCCGCAGGCGCGCGTGCGGCCCGCGCCGCGCTCCCACACATGAAGCCGGATGTGATCGCGGGACAACATCTGCGCGAACGGCTGCGGTGTCGCCCACGTCGCGGGCGAGGGGAATGTCGCGCCAGCCGAGGCGCGGGGCGCCCATGTCCACCGTCACCGTGCCGTCCGGCTCCAGCACGCAGTCCAGCATCCCGGCCGCACTCTCGAACAGCAGGTGGTCGCGCCCGGTGCGCGTCGCCTCCAGCGCCGCGATGCAGCGGGTGCCGTTGCCGCAGGCGCCCGATTCCGAGCCGTCCGAATTGAGAATGCGCACGAAGGCGGCGCTGTCCGCACGCCGGGGCGGATAGAGCAGCATGGCTTGGTCGAATGGCAGCACGTCCGGCCGGGCCAGCGCACGCGCCGCTTCCGGCGGGACCGGCACCGGATCGTCGCGCAGGTCCAGCACGAGAATCTCGTTGCCGAGCCCGTTCATCTTCACAAAGGGGCGATCCACAAGGCTGCCCATGGCGCGACCGTCCGCTCAACCGGCATGAATTGACAACCGCCGCGCGGTGCGCGGGCGGCCTTGCCTTATATGGCGGGCGCCGTGCCGCACGCCACCCCCCTTGTCACCCATGGGCGCGCGCCGCGAACATGCTACATGTGCGCCGGGGGACGCGGCGAGAGACGACCAGATGACGTTCGCAGACGTGACGTTCGCAAAAGTGGCACGCAGTTTCGGCGCGGCGCTGGTGATCGCCGCGACCGGCCCGGCCCACGCGCAGCCGGCCGTGACGCCCCCTGCGGAGACCGCCCCCGCTGCCGGCGCCGTGCAGAGCGCGCCCTTGCCGCCCGTTTCCGCCCCCGCGGCGACATCCGCACCTGTGCCCCCGCAGGAGCCGCAGCCGCCGGCCACATCCGCCGCCCCGCCCGCAGCCCCCTCCGCACCGGCGCCCACCGCGCCCGCGACACCTGCCCCTGCGACACCTTCACCCGTTACACCTGCCCCCGGTACACCTGCCCCGGCCGCCCCGCCGCAGGCCGCGCCCGGCGAAGGCGTGCCGCCGGCGCAGGGCGCGCAGCACCCCGATGCCGTGACCGGCGAGATGACGGTGCTCAATCCCATGCCCGTCCTCACCCGCACAGGCACGTCGAGCTGGGCCGAGGGGTTCGACAATATCGTGCTCGCGCTCGATGCCATCACCGCCCAGATGGGCCGGCTGGGGCTGAAGCGGGCGGGCGAGGCGATGATCGTCTACACCTCGTCCGATGAGGCCGGCTTCGAGTTCGAGGCCCAGATCCCCTATGCGGGCGAGAGCACGGAACGGCCCGGCGACGACGTGAAGATCGGCGCCTCCTATTCCGGACGGGTGATGAAGTTCCACCATTCCGGCTCGTTCGCCGACATGGACCTCACCTATGAGGGCATCGCCAACTATCTGGATTCCCGCTCCGCCGAGGCCCAGGACGTCTATATCGAGCGCTACCGCACCGATCCGACCACCACGGAAGCGGACGCGCTGGAGGTGGACATCTTCGTGCCGCTGCGCTGAGGGTGCTTTTCACGCCCGTCCGAATCCTCTTCATTAGCGCTTGTCGCCGTGCCCGATCCCCTCGGCATGGCGACAAGAGTGGTGGGAGCCGGCATGCGCCCCGGTGGTGCGCCCGTCCAGCTTCAGGGAGGCGCCCATGCCGCGGCTGTTCACGGCCATCGAGATCCCCGCACAGATCGGCCTCGATTTGTCCATGCTGCGCGGCGGCCTCTCCGGAGCGCGCTGGATCGACCCCGAGAATTATCACGTCACCCTCCGCTTCGTCGGCGATGTGGATGACGGCCTCGCCCGCGAGGTCATGTACATGCTGGGCCAGGTGCGCCGGCGCGGGTTCGAGATGGCGCTCTCCGGCCTCGACCAGTTCGGCGGCCACAAACCCCGTTCGGTGTTCGCGGCGGTCAGGGCCAATACGGCCCTGATGGAGCTTCAGGCCGAGCACGAGCGCATCTTCCAGCGCCTCGGCCTGTCGCCGGATCGCGCCTACAAGCCCCACGTCACGCTCGCCCGCCTGCGGGACGCCTCCAGCCGGCAGGTGGCGGACTATCTGGCCACGCGCGGCGATTATCGCAGCCCGCCCTTCCAGGTGCCGCGTTTCGTGCTGTTTTCCTCGCGGGATTCGGTGGGCGGCGGGCCGTATCTGGTGGAAGCGGCCTATCCGCTGGCCTGAGGCCGGCCAAAAACCCGTGAGGACGCCCATGGCGAAGGACTGGAATGCGGCGCTCTACCTGAAGTTCGAGGACGAGCGCACGCGCCCCTCCCGCGATCTGCTGGCGCAGGTACCGCTGGAGGCCCCCGGCCTGTGCGTGGACCTCGGCTGCGGACCAGGCAATTCCACCGAACTTCTGGCGGAGCGTTTCCCGGCGGCGGCGGTCGTCGGGCTCGACACCTCGCCGGACATGCTCGCCAGCGCACGCACGCGCCTGCCGCAGGCGCAGTTCCGGCAGGACGATGCCGCCACCTTCACGCTGGAGCGCCCCGCCGACCTGCTGTTCGCCAATGCGGTGCTGCAATGGGTGCCGGACCATGCCAGCCTGTTCCCCCGCCTGCTGACGCAGGTGGCGCCGGGCGGCGTGCTGGCGGTGCAGATGCCGGACAATCTGGACGAGCCCTCCCACGCCGCCATGCGGGCGGCCGCGCTGGACGGCCCGTGGTCCCACAAGCTCGCCGCTGCCGCCGCCGCACGCACGGCGCTGCCGTCCGTGGGCACCTATTACGACCTGCTGGCGCCGGACTGCGCGCGGGTGGAGGTGTGGCACACAATCTACCGGCACCCGCTGGAGGGCATCCCCGCCATCATCGAATGGGTGAAGGGCACGGGCCTGCGCCCCTTCCTCGATCCGCTCGATGCACAGGAGCGCGCGGGCTATCTGGAGGCCTATGCGGCGCGGCTTGCCCCGCATTATCCCCGTCAGGTGGACGGCAAGGTTCTGCTCGCCTTCCCGCGCCTGTTCATCCTCGCCCGGAAGAAGGGCTGACCGGGAGGCGCCGGCAGGCCGGCGCCGGTCCCCTCAGAGCGCCTCGCCGCGCAGCAGGCGGGGCACCTGACCGGTGAGGCCAGCCGCGTCCTTGATGAACAGGCCCTTGAGGCGCGGCAGCCGGTCCACGAGGCCGAGCCCCACGTCGCGGACCAGCCGCAGCGCATCCGACCGGTTGGAGAACAGCCGGTTGAGGGTGTCGGTCGCCACCCCCATGGCCAGCGTGTCGAACCGCCGCCAGCGCTGGTAGCGCTCCAGCACGTCGGGGCCGGCGAAGTCGAGGCCGACGCGGGCGGCATCGGTCACCGCCTCGGCCAGCGCCGCCACATCCCGCAGCCCCATGTTCAGGCCCTGCCCGGCAATGGGGTGGATGACATGGGCCGCATCCCCCACCAGCGCGAAGCGCGGGCCGATGAAGCTGCGCGCCATGGCGAAGCCGAGCGGATGCACCACGGGCTTCGACACCCGCTTCACCCAGCCGAGGCCATGGCCGAAGCGCTGCTCCAACTCCTCCTGGAACAGGAAATCCGGCAGATCCGCGATGCGCCGGGCCTCTTCATGGCGCTCGGTCCAGACGATGGAGGCGCGGTTGCCCGGCAGCGGCAGGGTGGCGAACGGACCCGGCGGCAGGAAATGCTCGTCGGCCCGACCCTCATGGGGGCGCTCATGCTCCACCGTGAAGGTGATGGCGGACTGGCCATAGGCCCAGGACACGCTCTGGATGCCCGCCATCTCGCGCAGGCGCGAGCGCGCGCCGTCGCACGCCACCAGCAGGTCCGCCCGCAGCCGGTCGGCGCCGTAGGAGACATCGACGCCTGCCCGGTCGGTGGAGAAGCCGGAGACCGGGGCGGGAATGAGCAGGATATCCGCGTCGCGCGCCGCCGCCCCCAGCGCCGTCAGCATGGCGGCATTGGGCACCATATGGGCGAAGGGCTCGCCCGGCTCCACATCGCCGTCGAAGGTGAGGAAGACCGGCCGCGCCACGTCACGGGTGCGACTGTCGGTCACAATCATGGAGCGGATGGGCTCGGCTGCATCGCCGAGCCGCTCCCACACGCCGAGGGTCGTGAGCAGGCGGCGGGCCCCGGCGGCGATGGCGGAGGCGCGCACATCCCCGGACGGATCGCGGCCGATGGTGGGGTCCAGCACGGCGATGCGGGCATCGGGCCCGAGCCCGTCGCGCAGCGCCAGCGCAAGGCTGAGGCCCGCGAGCCCGCCCCCGGCGATGGCGACATCCACGCGCTGCGGCGCGTGCGCGGCTTCTGCGGTCTCACCCATGTCTCACCTCATCTGTCTCGCGGTCTTCGACCGGGGCGGCGCGGACACCGCCCGTGCGCCGGGCGGCAGTGTTCGAACAGCGTCCGCGACACCTGCCGGCCTTATACGCTGTTTGTGCCGGGAAGGTGCAGCACCCCGGCTCACGCGCCAATCCGCGCGACGCCCCGCTTGACGGCCGGCGACGGCCGGTCTCCTGTCGCGGCAGTTTCCAGACACAGCAGAGCCCGCCATGACCGCACCCACGGATCACGTCTCCGCCTTCCTCGACATTCTCGATCTCGAAACCCTTGAGATCAATCTGTTCCGGGGCCGCAGCGGCGCGCCGGAAGCGCGGCGCGTGTTCGGCGGGCTGGTGGTGGGACAGGCGGTGGTGGCGGCGCGGCGCACGGTGCCGGAAGACCGGGTCGCCCATTCCCTGCATGCCTATTTCCTGCTGGGCGGCGATCCCGCCGCGCCCATCATCTATGACGTGGACCGCATCCGCGACGGGCGCAGCTTCAACACCCGCCGCGTGGTGGCCATCCAGCACGGGCGGGCCATCTTCTCCATGTCCATCTCCTACCAGGCCCCGGAGGACGGGCTCGACCACCAGATGGCCATGCCCGACGTGCCCATGCCCGAGGAGCTTCCCTCCGACGAGGTGTGGCGCGAGAGGCTGATCGCCCGCTATCCCCACGCCTCCAGCCGGGACTGGATGGCCATGCGGCCGCTGGAACTGAAGCCGACGGGGCTCGATTCCCCCTATCTCGGCGGCAGCGGCCAGCCGGCGCAGCCGGCCATCTGGATGCGCATGCGCGGGGCCATGCCGGATGACCTGCCCACCCATCAGGCAGTTCTCGCCTATGCGTCCGACCTGTCCTTGCTGCAGGCGGCCTTGTTGCCGCATGGCAAAAGCGTGTTCGACCGCGACATGCAGTGCGCCAGCCTCGACCACGCCTTGTGGTTTCACCAGCCGTTCCGGGCCGACGAATGGCTTCTGTATGTACAGGAAAGTCCCATCGCCCACGCAACCCGGGGTTTCTGCCGCGGGTCGGTCTTCACCCGCGACGGGCGGCTGGTGGCCTCGGTGGCGCAGGAAGGGCTGATGCGCCAGATCGAGCCCGTCTGATCAGCAGGCAAGCAGTTAGTCTATTTTTTAGGCATTAAATCAGGCAACCTTGCGTCACATTCGGGGCGGAGGGTGCCGTGGCGAGAAAATAAGCAGTGCAGGAACGCGACTCCGCTGCGCTGCACTCAACTGGCACGGTAATTGATTCCCCCTATCGCAGGCTCGTCACGCAGGCCGGGACAACCTCCCGTTTTTCGTGGCGGAGTCGAGAGAAACGCCCGCAGTCCGCATTCCGGCGGGGGGCACAGGGGACAGGGACCGATCCATGAAGATCGTCATGGCCATTATCAAGCCGTTCAAGCTGGAAGAGGTGCGTGATGCCCTCACCGGCATCGGAGTCCACGGCCTCACCGTGACCGAAGTGAAGGGTTACGGGCGCCAGAAGGGACACACCGAGATCTATCGCGGCGCTGAATACGCCGTCAGCTTCCTGCCGAAGCTGAAGATCGAGGTGGCCGTGCCTTCCGAGCAGGTCGCCAAGGTCGTCGAAGCCATTTCGGGCGCCGCCAAGACGGGCCAGATCGGCGACGGGAAGATTTTTGTCTTCCAGATCGACCACGCCGTGCGCATCCGCACCGGCGAAACCGACGCCGACGCCCTTTGAGCCAATCTCATTCGACGGAGCCATTTTCCATGACGCTCAAGCACTGGTCCCGTGTGGGACTGCCAACCCTCCTGACGGCGGCAGCCCTTGCGCTGCCCGCGCTGGCGCAGACCGCCGCGCCCGCCGCTGATGCCGTCGCTGCCGCCGCGCCGACCATCAACAAGGGCGACACCGCCTGGATGCTCGTCTCGGCCGCCATCGTGCTGATGATGTCCGTCCCCGGCCTCGCGCTGTTCTATGGCGGCCTCGTCCGCTCCAAGAACATGCTGTCGGTGCTGATGCAGGTGTTCTACTCGGTCATCATCGTCGGCATCATCTGGGTGCTGTACGGCTACTCCCTCGCCTTCACCGGCGGCTCCGACTTCATCGGCGGCTTCGCCAAGGCGTTCCTCTCCGGCGTAACCCCGGAATCGGCCACCGGCACCTTCTCGGTCGGCGTGAGCATTCCGGAACTCGCCTTCGTCGCCTTCCAGATGACCTTCGCCATGATCACGCCCGCCCTGATCTTCGGCGCGTTCGCGGAACGCGTGAAGTTCTCGGCCATCGTGCTGTTCGTGCCGCTCTGGGTCACGTTCATCTATTTCCCCATGGCGCACATGGTGTGGTACTGGGCCGGCCCGGACGCGGTGGATGCCGCTGCCAAGGCGCTCGCTGCCGCCGCTGACGGCGCTGCCAAGACCGCCGCGCAGGAAGCGCTCGACGCGGTGCTTGCCGATGCCGGCCTCATCTACAAGTTCGGCGCGCTGGACTTCGCGGGCGGCACCGTGGTGCACATCAATGCCGGTATCGCCGCCCTCGTCGGCTGCCTGATCATCGGCAAGCGCACCGGCTACGGCAAGGAAGCCCTCTCCCCCCACTCGCTGACCCTGACTCTGGTCGGCGCCGGCCTGCTGTGGGTCGGCTGGTTCGGCTTCAATGCCGGCTCCAACCTCGAAGCCAACGGCCTCACCGCCCTCGCCATGATGAACACGTTCCTCGCCACCTGCGGCGCGGCGCTGTCCTGGATGGTCATCGAGTGGCTCGCCAAGGGCAAGCCGTCCATGCTGGGCGTCGTGTCCGGCGCGATCGCCGGCCTCGTGGCCGTCACCCCGATGGCCGGCTTCGCGGGCATCATGGGCGCGCTCATCTCGGGCCTGATCGTCGGCGTGATCTGCTTCTTCTTCTGCACCACGGTGAAGAACGCGTTCGGCTATGACGACTCGCTCGACGTGTTCGGCGTGCACGGCGTCGGCGGCATCTTCGGTGCCATCGCCACCGGCATCGTCGTCAGCCCGGCGCTCGGCGGCACCGGCGTGTTCGACTACACCACCGGCGCGGTTGCCGAATACAACATGGCCACCCAGCTCATCGCCCAGCTCAAGGGCGTCGGCGTCACCCTGCTGCTCTCGGGCATCGGCTCCGCCATCATCTTCTTCATCGTCAACGCGGTCGTCGGGCTGCGCGTGTCGGTCGAGAAGGAGCGCGAGGGCCTCGACATCACCGAGCACGGCGAGCGCGCCTACCACTCGTGACCTGAACGTCGGAGCGGTCCGCCGCTCCGGCCCGAGGTCACGGGCGCGGCGAAGCGGAGGCTCCGCCGCAGAGATAAGAGGGGGGATGGGGCTTCGGCGGCAACGCCGGGGCCCCATCTTTTTTGCGCGCGGCCCGTCGCGCAGCCATGGCGGTGCGAACTTTGGCGTCTTTCCCGCCGCCGCGCCGGCTGCTAGAAGCGGCCGATGGCACCTTCGATCCTTCTTCCGCGCGCCGCGGCGGCGCGAATTACCGGCCCGGCACCCCGCCGGCGCACCTGAGCGCGCGGGGCAGGCCGGGACGAGCGCGATCCGCCCCCACGCCCTGCGGCGGGGGCCGCATCCGCGCCACTTGTGATTGCCGCGACCATCCGAGCCGAATTCAGCCGAGCCAGCACCCATGACCGACAAGACGCCGTCCGAAACCCCGCCCGTCGATTATTCGACCACGCTGTTCCTGCCGCAGACCGGCTTTCCCATGCGCGCCGGCCTGCCGCAGAAGGAACCCGAACTGCTGGACCGCTGGGCGAAGATGAAGCTGCGCGACCAGCTGCGCGCGACCGCCAGCGGCCGCCCCCGCTTCGTGCTGCATGACGGCCCGCCTTATGCGAACGGCAACATCCATATCGGCCACGCGCTCAACAAGATCCTCAAGGACGTGGTGACGCGCTCGCAGCAGATGCTCGGCCACGATTCCAACTACGTGCCCGGCTGGGACTGCCACGGCCTGCCCATCGAGTGGAAGATCGAGGAAGAGAATTACCGCAAGAAGGGCAAGTCAAAGCCGGACCTGACCGACAGCGCCGCCATGATCGCCTTCCGGCAGGAATGCCGCGCCTATGCGGAACACTGGGTGGGCGAGCAGCGCAAGGAGTTCAAGCGCCTCGGCGTGGAAGGCGACTGGGACCACCCCTATCTGACCATGAGCTTCGACGGCGAGGCGCAGATCGCCCGCGAGATCATCAAGTTCGCGGAAAACGGCCTGCTCTATCGCGGCTCCAAGCCGGTCATGTGGTCCGTGGTCGAAAAGACCGCGCTGGCCGAGGCGGAGGTGGAGTATCAGGACCACACCAGCGACATGGTGTGGGT
>NCCY01000100.1:0-514 GCA_002279855.1 Rhizobiales bacterium 12-68-15 | reverse complement strand
TGTATGAAATCACCGACGCGCCTGCGGACAACTGGGCCAAGACGGGCGACAAGCTCATCCTCGCGGACAAGCTCGCAGACGAGGTCTTCAAGACCGCCCGCGTCACCACCTTCGCGCGGCGCGGCGACGTTCCGGCGGACGTGCTCGCCAGTCTGGTGACCGCCCACCCCCTCGCGTCCCTCGGCTACGATTTCAAAGTTCCACTGCTCGACGGTGACCATGTCACCGATGATGCGGGCACCGGCTTCGTCCATACCGCGCCGGGCCACGGCCGCGAGGACTTCGAGATCTGGACGAAGAACCGCCGCTGGCTGGAAGAGCGCGGCATCAACCCGGCCATCCCCTATACGGTGGACGCCGACAGCTTCTATACCGAGCAGGCGCCCGGCTTTGCCGGCAAGCGCGTCATCACCGAAAAGGGCGAGACGGGCGACGCCAACAAGGCGGTGATCGAGGCGCTGGTCGCGGCCGGCAACCTGCTGGCGCGCGGGCGGCTGAAGCACCAGTATCCCCA
>NCCY01000099.1 GCA_002279855.1 Rhizobiales bacterium 12-68-15 | reverse complement strand
CCCTCCACGGCGGAGGCCGCCGCCGCAGCGCCACCGGCGAGCAAAGCGGTGACGAGGCGGGCATAGTCCTGCCGCGTCAGGCCCTTGCCCTCGCGGAACCAGAGATAGTGCCAGTTCAGCATGCCGAACAGCGACATGGTGAGCGGCTTCAGCAGCGGCCCGCGGCCCACGTCCGGCACCGCTTCGGCGATGGCGTCGGAGAACAGCACAACGAGCGCCCGCTCCATGGCGCGCAGATGCTCCTGGCGCTCCTCCGGCAGCAGCTTGAGATTCGCGATCTGGATCTGGTGCTCGGCATCCGCATCGCGATAGGCCTCCAGCAGTGCGGCGCTGATGGCATAGAGGCGCTCGCGCGCGTCGCTGGCTCCGGCGCTGGCCGCCTCCACCACATGGATCAGCTCCTCCAGATGGGCGGAGATGATGTCGAACAGCAGCGCTTCCTTGTCGGAATAATAGTGATACAGCAAAGCCTTGGAGACGCCGCAGGCATCCGCGATCATGGTGATCGAGGTGCCGGAATAGCCATATTGCGCGAACAGTTCGGCAGAGCGGCGCAGGATCGCCTGGCGTTTGGTGTCGTAGTCCTGAGCGCGGGTGCGAGCCATCCCTCATCCATCCAGCCGGCGGCAGCGGGCGCAAAATCCCGCCGCGAAACCCCGGTCTATCAAGCAGTGTTCGATCGGACGCTCAATCTATCGGAACGGCTTCCGCAGCGCCATCGATATGATTGACCAATCGGTCGGTTAATCTTAGATTGTCTCCGTCGCCGGTCCGTGGGGATCAGGCGACCGGGAAGCGGGCCAACCTGCTCCTGCGTGAGGACCACTGGGAGGAACGCCAATGCGGACGTCCGTGACCGGACGATGGGCGCTGCGCGCCGTCGCGCTTTCAGGAGCCATTTTCGCTGCCGCCGTCACCACCGGCGCCACGCTCGCCTTCGCGGCCGATCCGGTGAAGATCGGCTCCGTCGTCTCGGCCACCGGCCCCGCCGCCTTCCTCGGCGACCCCGAGGCGAAGACGCTGAAGCTCTATGTGGAAGAGCTGAACAAGAAGGGCGGACTGCTCGGCCGCCCGGTGGAGCTGGTGCTCTATGACGATGGCGGCGACGCCAACAAGGCCCGCACCTTCGCCACCCGCCTCGTGGAAGACGACAAGGTGATCGCCATGGTGGGCGGCACCACCACCGGCACCACCAT
Organism: Rhizobiales bacterium 12-68-15; assembly: GCA_002279855.1. Lineage (GTDB taxonomy): Bacteria > Pseudomonadota > Alphaproteobacteria > Rhizobiales > Xanthobacteraceae > Aquabacter. The sequence goes on along the minus strand of NCCY01000099.1, from coordinate 9,215 downwards.
GGGCATGATCCCGGTGTTCGAGGATGCCAAGATCCCCTTCATCTCGCTGGCCGGCGCCATCGAGATCGTCGAGCCGGTCCGCGCCTACGTCTTCAAGACCCCGCACACGGACAAGACCGCGTGCCAGAAGATCTTCGAGGACATGAAGGCCAAGGGGATCACCAAGATCGGCATGATCTCGGGCACGGACGGCTTCGGCAAGTCCATGCGCGGCCAGTGCCTGAAGGTCATCGGCGATTACGGCATCACCGTTCTCGCGGACGAGAATTACGGCGCCACCGATTCCGACATGACGCCGCAGCTCAACAAGATCAAGAACACGGCCGGCATCCAGGCGGTGCTCAATCCCGGCTTCGGCCAGGGCCCGGCCATCGTGACCCGCAACTATGCGCAGCTCGGCATCGCCCTGCCGCTCTACCAGAGCCACGGCGTCGCCTCCAAGAGCTTCATCGACCTCGCCGGCCCCGCCGCCGAAGGCGTGCGCCTGCCCGCCCCCGCGCTGCTGGTGGTGGACAAGCTGCCGGCGGACGACAAGCAGAAGGCCATCGGCATGGCCTACAAGGCGTCCTACGAGAAGGCCATCGGCCAGCCGGTGTCCACCTTCGGCGGCTATGCCTTCGACGGCATCCAGCTGCTGGTGAAGGCCATCGAGACCGCCAAGTCCACCGACCCGCAGAAGATCCGCGCCGCCATCGAAGGCACCAAGGACTATGTGGGCGTGACCGGCATCTACACCATGTCCGCCACCGACCATCTCGGCCTCGGCACGGACAGCTTCCGCATGCTCGTCATCAAGGGCGGCGACTGGGTGATGGAAGCCAAATAGCGGCCTCACAGGCGGCGGCCGGGGCCTGTTCCCGGCACGCCCCCTCCCTGGCCCTCCCCCGCAAGCGGGAGAGGGGAACCCGCGAGACATTGAGAAGCCCCGCCAAGACCGGGGACGCGAAGACTCCCTCTCCCGCGAAAGCGGGAGATGGGAACCCGCGAGAGATTGAGAAGTCCCGCCAAGACCGGGCGCGCGAAAACCCCCTCTCCCGCGAAAGCGGGGGAGGGTTGGGGAGGGGAAGACCGGGCGCGGCGCCCGGACTCTCTCGTCCGCTGTTGCCTCCGGCACCCACCATCCGCTTCCAACAGGATGACACGCACCGATGGCCGAGTTTCTGCAACTGGTGTTTTCGGGGCTGACGGTGGGGGCGGTCTATGCGCTCGTCGCGCTCGGCTTCACCCTCATCTACAACGCCTCGGACGTGATCAACTTCGCCCAGGGCGACTTCGTGATGATCGGCGGCATGGGAACCGTTTTCCTCGCCGCCGCCGGCATCGCGCTGCCGCTGGCGGCGCTGATCGCCATCGTCGGAGCGGTCCTTGTCGGACTGCTGCTGCACCGCCTCGCCATCGAGCCGGCGCGCGGCGCCTCCCCGGTAGCGCTCATCATGATCACCATCGGCGCGTCCATCTTCATCAAGGGGGTGGCGCAGATCGTGTTCGACAAGCAGTTCCACTCGCTTCCCGCCTTCTCGGGCGATGCGCCCATCGCCGTGGGCGGCGCCACCATCCTGCCGCAGAGCCTGTGGGTGCTGGGCGTGGCGCTCGCCCTGTTCGTGGCGCTGTTCCTGTTCCTGGAGAAGACGCTGCTGGGCAAGGCGCTGCTCGCCACCGCTGCCAACCGGCTGGCGGCGCGCCTCGTGGGGGTGAACGTCACCATCATCCTCGCGCTCGCCTTCGGGGTTTCCGCCGCCATCGGCGCCATTGCCGGCGTGGTGGTCACCCCCATCACCCTCACCCGCTATGACGTGGGCACGCTGTTCGCCCTGAAAGGCTTCGCCGCCGCCATGGTGGGCGGCATGGGCAATCCGCTGGGCGCCGTGGTGGGCGGGCTGCTGATCGGCCTGCTGGAAGCCTTCGGCGCCGGCTACATCTCCTCCACCTACAAGGATGCGGTGGCGTTCGTGGTGATCCTGCTGGTTCTGTTCTTCATGCCGCGCGGCCTGTTCGGCGGGCGTTCAGTGGAGCGGGTGTGATGCTGGCGCGTGTGCTTCGCTCGCGGCTCGCGACGCTCCTCTTCCTGGCGGCGGTCATCGCCGTGATCCCCTTCCTCGCCCCGTCCGCCTTCTATCTGCGGGTGGCGGCGGTGGTGTGGGTGTTCGCGCTGGCGGCGCTGGGCCTCACCATCCTCATGGGCTATGCGGGTCAGGTCAGCCTCGGCCATGCCGGGTTCCTCGGCATCGGCGGCTATGCGGTGGCCATCGGGCCGGCGCAGTTCGGCCTGCATCCGGTTCTGTGCCTCGGGCTCGGCGCGGTGCTGGCCGGCGTCATCGCCTATCTGGTGGGGCGGCCGATCCTGCGGCTGAAGGGTTATTATCTCGCCATCGCCACCCTCGGCTTCGGCGTCATCCTCGCCCTCGTCTTCCACAGCGAGAGCCAGTGGACCGGCGGGCCGGACGGCATGCAGGTGGCGCGGGTGACGCTGTTCGGCTGGCGCCTCTCCGGGGCGGCCAACTGGTACTGGGTCACGGGCGGCGCGCTGCTGATCGGCGCCTGGCTCGCGCTCAATATCGGGGTGAGCCCCACGGGCCGCGCGCTGAAGGCGCTGCACGACAGCGAGGTCGCCGCGGCCGGCGCGGGCATCGATGTGGGCAGCCGCAAGCTCGCCGCCTTCGTCATCGCGGCCGTCTATGCGGCGGTGGCGGGCGGGCTGATGGCGGCCATGAACGGGCTCATCACGCCCGATGCCGCCAGCTTCATGCACTCCATCGAACTGGTGGCCATGGTCATCATCGGCGGGCTGGGCTCGGTGCTCGGCGCCGTGGTGGGGGCCGCCTTCCTGGTGGTGCTGCCGCAGGCGCTCACCTTCATGCACGAATACGAACAGGCGGTGCTCGGCCTGCTCATCATGGTGTTCATGATCCTGCTGCCCGCCGGCATCGTGCCCACCATCCGCAACTGGCTGCTGGAGCGCCTGTCATGAGCCTGCTCAGCGTGGAGGGTCTCGGCATCTCGTTCGGCGGCGTGGTCGCCGTGGACAATGTGGGCTTCGCGGTGGAGGCGGGGCAGGTCTTCTCCATCATCGGCCCGAACGGGGCCGGCAAGACCACCCTGTTCAACCTCGTTACCGGCATCTACACCCCGCTGCGCGGCCGGGTGACCATGAATGGCGAGCTGCTCACAGGCCTGCCGCCCCATGTGCTGGCGCGGCGCGGCATGTCGCGCACTTTCCAAAACCTCCAGATATTCTTCCGCATGAGCGCGCTGGAGAATGTGATGGTGGGCCGCCACATGGCGGAGCGCTCCTCGCTTCTGGCGGACCTGTTCGGCCTGCCCGCGTCCGGCCGCCAGAACGGCGTGACGCGGGACGCCGCGCTGGCGCTGCTGGCGCGCGTCGGCCTTGCGGACGTGGCGCAGGCGACCGCCGGCTCCCTCTCCTATGGCGCGCTGAAGCGGCTGGAGATCGCCCGCGCGCTTGCGGCCGATCCCAAGGTGCTGCTGCTGGACGAGCCCGCCGCCGGCTGCAACGCGGTGGAGACCGAGGCCATCGACCATCTCATCGGCGAGATCGCGAAAAGCGGCATCGCCGTGGTCCTCATCGAGCACGACATGAAGCTGGTGATGAAGATTTCCGACCGCGTGCTGGTGCTGGCGCAGGGCCGGCGCCTGGCGGAGGGCACGCCCCGCGAGGTGCGCGAGAACCCGGCGGTGATCGCCGCCTATCTGGGCGAGCATGGCACACGGGAGGCGGATCGTGCTCACGGTTGAGAAGCTCTGCGCCGCCTATGGCCGCATCACCGTGCTGCATGACGTGGACCTGCGCGTGGAGACGGGGGAGATCGTCGCCCTCGTCGGCTCCAACGGCGCCGGCAAGACGACCCTGCTGCGCACCCTGTCGGGGGTTCAGCCGGCCGCATCCGGACGCATCCTGTTCGAGGGCGCGCCCATCGAGCGGACCACCGCCCACGCCCGCGTCGCACAGGGCATCGCCCAATCGCCGGAGGGGCGGCAGGTGTTCGGCCCGCTCAGCGTGGAGGACAATCTGCGCCTCGGTGCGTTCCGCCGCCGCAGCCCCGATCGCGACACGCTGGCTTACGTCTATGAGATGTTCCCGGTGCTGGCCGAGAAGCGGCGCATCGCGGCCATGAGCCTCAGCGGCGGGCAGCAGCAGATGCTGGCCATCGGCCGCGCGCTGATGGCCGCGCCCAAGCTGCTGCTGCTGGACGAACCCTCGCTTGGCCTCGCGCCCCTTCTGGTGGACCAGATCCTCGGCGCGGTGGTGAAGCTCAAGGCGGAAGGCATCACCGTCCTGCTGGTGGAGCAGAACGCCTCCGCCGCCCTCGCCATCGCCGACCGGGGCTATGTACTCGAGACCGGGCGGGTGGTGCTGGAGGGGCGCGGCGCGGACCTGCTGGCCGATCCCAAGGTCAAGGAAGCCTATCTCGGCCTGTGATCTGCTGAAAAAACATGCACACTCCGCGCACCCGTCTGCACGCCCCGGACGGCGGGTGGCAGACCTTCGCGACAACGCTTGAGGTTGCGGGCGCCGGCACCCCGGGCGCCCCCTCTCCCGCGCCATGGCACATGGCTTGCTTTGTCCAGAGCAAATCTGGGAGAGCACCATGAGGTCTGTCGTTTCTGCCCTCGCCGGCGTCGCCGCACTGGTCGGCACCGCTTTGTCCGCCGCCCCGACGCTGGCGGACACCGACATCAAGTTCGCGCTGGACTGGAAGTTCGAGGGGCCGTCCGCGCCCTATTTCGTCGCCATCGACAAGGGCTTCTACAAGGAAGAAGGCCTCAACGTGACCATCGACACCGGCCCCGGCTCGGTGGCGGGCATCGCGCGGGTGGCAGCGGGCACCTATCCGCTCGGCTTCTTCGACATCAATTCGCTGGTGAAGTTCCGCGACCAGAATCCGGACAAGGGCGTCAAGGCCGTGCTCATGGTCTATGACAAGCCGCCCTTCTCCATCGTCACGCTGACCAAGACCGGCATCACCAAGCCGAAGGATCTGGAAGGCAAGATCCTCGGCGCGCCCGCCCCCGACGGCGCCTTCGCCCAGTGGAAGGCGTTCGTGAAGGAGAACGGCATCGAGGCCGACAAGGTGAAGATCGAGAATGTCGGCTTCCCCGTGCGCGAGCCCATGCTGGCCGACGGCAAGGTGGACGCCATTACCGGCTTCTCCTTCTCCTCCTATTTCAACCTGATGCAGAAGGGCATCAAGCCGGACGACATCAAGGTGATGCTGATGGCCGATTACGGCCTCGTGCTCTACGGCAACGCCGTGATGGTGAACGACGCCTTCGCCAAGGCGAACCCGAAGGCGGTCGCCGGCTTCGTGCGGGCCACCATCAAGGGCATCATCTACACGGTGGCCAATCCCGAGGACGCCATCAAGTCGGTGATGAAGCGCAACGAGACCGGCGACGAGAAGGTGGAGCTGGCCCGGCTCAAGATGGCCATCAAGGACAATATCGCCACCGAATGGGTGACGAAGAACGGCGTCGGCGGCATCGAGCGCGACCGGCTCACCAAGTCCATCGACCAGATCGCCGTCACCTACGACTTCAAGAACAAGCAGCCGGTTGCGGTGGACATCTTCACCGAAGAGTTCCTGCCCCCGGCAGCGGAGCGCAAGCTGAAGTGAGGCGCGGGGCTGGGGCTCCGTGATGGCAGCATTGCTCCGGGGCCTGTTCCCGGCCTGCCCCCTCCCTGGCCCTCCCCCGCAAGCGGGAGAGGGGAACCCGCCCGGAAATGTGAGGCGGCGCTGACCGGGCGTCGCGAAAGCCCCCTCTCCCGCGAAGCGGGGGAGGGTTGGGGAGGGGGAAGGCCTGGCGCAGCGCGCATCGTCCCTCCGCTCTCCCGCTGGCCTTTCCCGGAATTGCGGGCAGGGCTCTGGATTTCACCTGTCTGAAAGGCCCATGCCTTGATCCGCCTTCATGACGTGACCCTGTCCTATCGCGGGCGCACCGGCGAGGTGACCGCCCTCGCCCACACGACGCTGAAGGTGGAAAAGGGCGAGTTCGCCGCCGTGGTCGGCCCGTCCGGCTGTGGCAAGTCCACCCTGATGAAGCTGGTCACCGGCCTCATCCGCCCCACCAAGGGCAAGGTGGAGGTGGACGGCGCGGACGTGACCGGGCCGGTGAAGATCGCCGGCATGGCCTTCCAGGCCGCCAACATGCTGCCCTGGCGCAGCGTCATCGACAATGTGATGCTGCCGCTGGAGATCGTGCAGCCCCATCGCGGCCGGCTCTCCCGCGAGCGGGCCGCCTATCGCGAACGGGCCATGGACCTGCTGGGCGTGGTGGGCCTGCGGGACTTCGCGGACCGCTATCCCTGGGAAATGTCGGGCGGCATGCAGCAGCGTGCGTCCCTGTGCCGGGCGCTCATCCATGAGCCCGCCCTCCTGATGCTGGACGAGCCCTTCGCCGCGCTCGACGCCTTCACCCGCGAGGAATTGTGGGTGGTGCTGCGCGACCTGTGGCACCGGCTGGGCTTCACGGTGATCCTCGTCACCCACGATCTGCGCGAGGCCGCCTTCCTTGCGGATACCATCCACGTCATGAGCGCGCGGCCCGGCCATATCGTGGAGACGCGCACGGTGGACTTCCCCCGCCCCCGCCCGCTCGACGTGCTCTACACGACGCCGTTCACGGACCTCGTTCATTCCCTGCGCAACAAGATCGCCGAAGTGAGACAGGCATGAGGATCACCGCCGAGGACCTGACCCCGGTCGCCTTCACGCTGGCGATCTTCGTGCTGTGGGAACTGGCCTGCATCCTGTTCCGGATCGACAGCTTCATCCTGCCCGCGCCGACGGCGGTGGCCGCCGCCATGGTGCAATACTGGTGGCCGCTGCTGAAGAATTCCTTCGTGACGCTGTGGACCACCACGGTGGGCTTCCTGCTGGCGGTGGCCTTCGGCATCGCGCTCGGCATCATCGTGGGATGGTCCCGCGCCATCTATCGCGGGCTCTATCCGGTCATGATCGGCTTCAACTCCATCCCCAAGGTGGCGGTGGTGCCGATCCTCATCATGTGGTTCGGCATCGGCGAGATCCCGGCGATCCTCACCGCCTTCCTCATATCCTTCTTCCCCATCGTGGTGAATGTGGCCACCGGCCTTGCCACCACCGAGCCGGATCTGGAAGACGTGCTGCGGGCGCTCGGCGCCTCCAAGCTCGACATCATGCGCAAGGTGGGCATTCCCCGCACCGGCCCCTATCTGCGTGGGGGCGGTGGTGTCGGAAACCATCGGCGCCAATGCCGGGCTCGGCCACCTGATGGTTCAGGCGGGCTCCAACTTCCAGATGCCGCTGGTGTTCGCCGGCCTGATGGCGCTCGCGATCGAGGGCATCCTCATGTACGCGGTGTTCGCCGTGCTGGAAAAGCGCATGGTTAGCTGGGCGTTCCGCTCGGCAATGAGTGCCGCCGGCTAAGGGCCGCCTCTCCCGGCGTAAACATTTTGGCCGCAAGGGTTTCAGCCCTTGGCCGAGGGCCCGGTACACGCTTACACCGGATGCATTCACCATCCGGGAGACACACCATGCGTGCGAAGACCCTGTTCCTGACGCTGGCCGCCGGGGCGATGTCCGGCTCCCTCTTCATGGGCGGCGCCGCTCTGGCCCAGCAGAACGAGATCGCCACCTATTGCAAGGCGGACGTCGAGCGCCTCTGCAAGACGGTTCCCCCCGGCGAGGGCCGCCTGCTCGCCTGCCTCCAGTCTCACGGCCAGCAGATCAGCGTCGGCTGCGCGAAGGCGCTCCAGAAGCTGAAGCAGGCCATGTGAGCAGAGCGTGCGGGGCCGATAAGGTCTTGAGTTTTAGCTAGTGAGCGATCGGGGGCGGTGCCGTATGGCGTCAGCCCCCGTTTCGCGTCTTCCCTGTCGTGCGTTCAGGCGGCGCGCATGCCGGAGGCGGCCTGCTTGGCCTTGGCGATGCGGCCGTTCACCAGCCGCGACAGGATCACGATGACCGCCACGGTGGCGAGATAGGCCGCCACCTCCATGCCCGTCGGCTGGGCGCGATAGCCCACCAGCGTCCGCAGCACCCGGCCCACCGCGCCGTCATCGGCCAGCAGCCAGCTTGAATCCCACAGCGGATCGGACAGGGACTGGATGAAGCCGGCATCCTGCAGAATGCCCACGGACTGCGCCGCAAGGCCCGCCGCCAGAAGGGTGATGAGGATGGTGGTGGTCTTGAACAGCGCCTTCACGGGAATGGCGACCAGCCCGCGATAGAGGATGAAGGAGACCACCGCCCCGGCCAGCACGCCCAGCGCGAAGCCGATGGCCACATTGAGCGGGGATTCGCCGGTCACCGCGATGCCGTACATGAACAGGACGATCTCGACGCCCTCGCGCAGTACGGCCATGCCCACCACGATGCCGAGCGCGGCCAGAGGCTTGCGGCCGTCCTTCACGTCGCGGCCGACCGCCTTCATCTCTGTAACCATTTCCTTGCCGTGGCTCGCCATCCACACCACGGTCCACACCAGCATCACCACGGCGACGCCGAGGATGGTGGCGTTCAGCAGTTCCTGCCCGGAGCCGTCGAACAGGCTGGCGATGCGCTCGGCGAACAGCGCGATGAGGCAAGACCCCAGCACGCCCGCCGCGATGCCGAGCGAGATGACGCGCCCGCGTCCCGCGATCCCCTCGGATGCCGCGAGCATGACGCCGACGATGAGGCCTGCTTCGAGAACCTCGCGGAACACGATGACCAGAGCTGCGAGCATGACGCCTCCGCTGCGCGGGACCGGGCCGCCCCGCGCGGTCCGGTGTCCATTGCCTTGAAAGCCGCCCAATTCAGAGGCTTTCAAAAGGAAATTCCTGCAATTTCAAGTGTGGTACAACGCGATGCTGGTGCTGTCACGGCCAAGACTGAAAATTGGAATTCGTAAAATCTGGGATTACGTAACGACACTTTAAAGGCGGATCTGCCGGTACGGAACGGCTGACGCGCGCATCCCTGCGCGCCGGTACCACACAGGCGGCTTTCGTCCTTGAAATCGGGCGGGAATTGGCAGTGACCCGCTTTTCAGGGACCTGTCCCGCATTCCCCCTGGCGGCCTGACTGGCGTCCCGCGTCCTCAGGCGTCAGGTCATCCAGGCGTGACGCCAAAGCTCAAGTATAGAATAATTCCATCCTTCATGCGTAATCTTGTGACCCGGCCACCGCTGAGTTTAGGGTGGCCGCGGCGCATCGGGGGCGTGTGACGCCCCTTGCCGC
>NCCY01000374.1 GCA_002279855.1 Rhizobiales bacterium 12-68-15 | reverse complement strand
CTGGACAGCGATGCCCGCCGCAAGCAGGCCAAGGAACTGGGCATCCGCGATTTCAGCCGCATCTACGGGCTGGAGGACATGGTGCAGGGCGACTGCATCGTCTGCATCACCGGCGTCACCGACGGGCCTCTGCTGGACGGCGTGCGCTTCACCCGCAACAGCGTGGAGACCCACACCCTGCTGATGCGGGCCGCCACCGGCACCATGCGCCGGATTTCCTCGACCCACACCGATCTCGCCCGTTTCGCGCCCGACGCGTGACCCCGCCGGCGCTGGCGCTCGACGGGGTGGGACTTGTCTGACTTGATGGCCGCGTGAACATCCAGAATCCGAATCGCTGCTTTCTAGGCGTCTCTGCCTCCGTGACCGGACGCAGCTGGGCGGACCGGCTGGACGCGCGCGGCGCGCAGACCGCCCTTGCCATTGCCCAGCGCCACGGCGTGCCGGATCTTCTCGCCCGCATCGTTGCCGGGCGCGGCGTCGCGCTGGATGAGGTTCCGCAATATCTCGACCCGTCCATCCGCGCCCTCATGCCGGACCCGGACAGCCTGACCGACATGGGCGCCGCCGTGGACCGGCTCGCGTCCGCCGTGCTGAAGGGCGAGAGCGTGGCGGTGTTCGGCGACTATGACGTGGACGGCGCCACATCCACCGCACTGCTGGTCTCCCTGCTGCGGACGGCGGGGCTTGATCCGCTGTTCCACATCCCGGATCGGATCTTCGAGGGTTATGGCCCCAATGTCGGCGCCATCGAGCAGCTTGCCGCGCGGGGCGTGACGCTGCTGGTGACGGTGGATTGCGGGACAACCAGCGTCGAGACGCTGGCGGCGGCACGCAGGCTCGGGCTGGACGTGGTGGTGATCGACCACCATCTGCCGGGCGACACCCTGCCCGAGGTGACCGCCCTCGTGAATGCGAACCGGCAGGACGACCTGTCCCAGCTGGGCCATCTGTGTGCGGCCGGCGTCGTCTTTATGACGCTGGTGGGATTGTCCCGGCGCCTGCGGGATCTCGGGCACTGGACCGCCGACCGGCCGGCGCCGGACCTGCTCCAGAGCCTTGATCTTGTGGCGCTGGGCACGGTGGCGGACGTGGTGCCGCTGCGCGGGCTGAACCGGGCCTATGTGTCCAAGGGCCTGATCGCCCTGCGCCGCCGCCAGCGGCTGGGGCTGACCGCGCTCATGGATGTGGCGCGCCTCGATGGTCCGCCCCGCCCCTGCCATCTCGGCTTCCTGCTGGGGCCGCGCATCAATGCCGGCGGCCGCATCGGCGACGCCGCGCTGGGCACCCGCCTGCTGCTGACCGACGACCCCATGGAGGCAAAACGCATCGCCGCCGAACTCGACCGCCTGAACACGGAGCGGCAGGAGGTGGAGCGTGCCGTCCTCGAAGCGGCGGAAGCCGAGGCGCTGGCGGCGACCGGCCTCGAGGATGCCGGCGCGAGCATCGTCGTCAGCGGGGAGGGGTGGCATCCCGGCATTGTCGGCCTTGTGGCCGCGCGGCTGAAGGAACGGTTCAACCGCCCCGCCTTCGCCATCGCCTTCAACGGCGAGACGGGCACCGGCTCGGCCCGCTCCATTCCCGGCGTGGATATCGGCAAGGCTGTCCATGGCGCGGTGGAGGCGGGGCTTCTGGTGAAGGGCGGTGGGCATGCCATGGCGGCCGGGCTCACCGTGGAACGCCGCAGGCTCGGTGATCTGCGCGCCTATCTCGAAGGCCAGCTTGCCGCCAGCGTCGAGACGGCACGGGCGGATCGCGCGCTCGCCATTGATGGCGCGCTCACTGCCGGCGGGGCAACGGTCGCACTGGTGGAGCAGGTGGCCAAGGCGGGGCCGTTCGGCTCCGGAAATCCCGAGCC
>NCCY01000373.1 GCA_002279855.1 Rhizobiales bacterium 12-68-15 | reverse complement strand
GGGCCGGGGCCGCTGGTGGGTGCGCTGGCGGGGCCGGCGGCGGCGCGCTTTCCCATTCCCGTGACCATCGTTCCCGGCGCCCTGTCCGACGAGGAACTGGACGCACTGGCCTGATGCGCCCCTGTGCGGCGCCCCGCTTTCCTGCCACCATGGCGCGGGCAGGGAGGACGGCGTGAAACTGTTCGAGGCACGGCGGCCGGCGACGCTGGAAGAGGTGTCCTGGCTGCGCAAGGCGCTGGGCCGGCAGCTCGGCGAACTCCGCCTGCCGGGGGATGTGGCGGGAGAGATGGTGCTGGCGGTGGCCGAACTTGCCGCCAATCTCGTCGCCCACTCCGATCCCCCGCCGCGCGAACTGGCGGTGGAGGCGGTGCTGGACGGCATCCTGCTGACCGTCACGCTGGAAGATGATGGCGGACCGTTCGCCGGCTTCGAGACCCGCTGGGCGCGGGCCACCCTCGCCGGCGCGGAGGACGGTGTCTCCGGACGCGGTCTGGCACTGGCGCGGCGGGCGCTCGATGCGGTGAGCTATCATCGGGGGCCTCCCAATCGGCTTGTGGCGCACCGCCGTCTGGCGCGGCGCCGTCCGGTGGTGCTGGTGGTGGAAGACGAGGATGTGCTGCTGGAGACCTATCTGGGCCTCCTGGAGCCCCACTTCCGCCTGCTGGCAGCGGCCAACCTGAAGGACGCGCTCGATATCGCCGCCGGCACCACGGTCGATCTCATCCTCACCGACTTCCATCTGGGCTCTGACCCGGGAACGGCACTGGTGGAGGCGCTGGAAGATGACAGCGAGCGGCCGCCCATTCCCATCGTCATGATCACGGGCGATCCCAGCGTGCGGCGCCGGGCGCTGGAACTGGGGGTGGACACCTTCCTGACCAAGCCGGTGCAGCCGGCGGCCCTGATCGAAACGGTCAATCTCGCTTTGCTGCGCGCGACCCGCCAGCGGGCGCGACTGCTGCGCTATTTCGGTTCGGCACTGGACAATCTGGTGCGCCCCGCCCTGCCGGACCGGCTCGGGCCCTTCAATCTGGCCGTGCAGACGGGCACGGCGGACATTGGGGGGGGGGATCTGGTGGTCCATCTGCCCCGCAGCGGGTTCGACCGCATCGTCATGGCCGACGTCATGGGGCACGGCATCAACGGCAAGGCGGGCGCGGTGGCGCAGGCGGCCATGATCCGCGCGCTGGATGTGGGCGGGCAGCTGGGGCCGAGCGACTATCTCACCCGCTGGTCCAACCTGATCTTCTCCGAGCCCGGCTTCGATGCCGCCATGGCCACCGCTCTGGTGATCGACCTGTGGGAGGACGGCGCCATCGAGATCGCCTCCGCCGGCCATCCCCACCCCATGGTGCTGTCCCGCTCGGGGGCGAAATCGGTCATGGCGGACGGGCCGCTGCTCGGCTTCACCCGCGATGCGCGCTACGAGAGCGTGCAACTGCGCCTCGACTGGGGTGACCGCCTGCTGCTGGCGACCGACGGGCTCGATCCCAATGAACTGGCCAGCGGCGGGCCGTGTCCGGACTGGCTGATCGGCGAGGTCACCGAGCGCGCCCGCCAGCCTCTGGCGCAGGTGGTGGAAGGTGTGTCTCATCGCATTGCCGAGCGTATCGGACCCGATCCGGAAGATGACTGGACGCTGATCCTCATCGAGGGGATTTCCTGGGCGCAGCGTGCCGAAGGACTGCCGGCCATGGCGATGCCCGGTGCGTCGCCCCGCCCCGCCCCGGTGAAAGCACCCGCAATGGTCGCCGCCGCGCCCGCCTCGGCACCTGCGGGTCTGCTGGATCTGGCAGGCGTGTCCGCCCTGCGGCAGGCGGTGGGGCCGGAGGGCTTCCGCCGCCTTGCCACGCGCTTC
>NCCY01000098.1 GCA_002279855.1 Rhizobiales bacterium 12-68-15 | reverse complement strand
GGGCGCGAGGGGCGGTCGTCTTCGGAGCGGCTGGAGATGAAGCGTTCCACCTTCACTTCGCGGCCCTTGCGGTCCGCAACCGTTCCGCGGCTCTCCACCTCGCGGTCGCTCTCCTCGCGGCGGCCTCGGCCGCGCGGGGGCGGGGAGCCGTCCCCCTCGTCCATGCGGTGGGGACGGGCCGCGCCGCGCTTCGGCGCGCGGGCGGGCTCATCCTGCATGCCGGTGCGGTAGGGCGCCTCCTCGATCTCGCGCTCGATCAGCGGACCATCGAAATCGGCGCCGGCGGCGGCGGCGAGTTCCTCGCCGATCTGGTCGCGCAGGATGCGGGTGCGCACCTCCTCGATCCCGCCTTCAGGCACTTCGCCCAGCTGGAACGGGCCATAGGAGACGCGGATCAGCCGGTTAACGGTCATGCCGAGGGCGGCGAGCACGTTGCGCACTTCGCGATTCTTGCCTTCGCGCAGCGACACGGTGAGCCAGGCATTGGCGCCCTGCGCCCGGTCGAGCGTGGCCTCGATGGGGCCGTAGGCGACGCCGTCCACGGTGATGCCACCGAGCAATGCATCGAGCTTCGCCTGGTCGATCTCGCCCTTGGCGCGAACGCGGTAGCGGCGCAGCCAGCCGGTTTCCGGCAGTTCGAGCACGCGCGCGAGGCCGCCGTCATTGGTGAGCAGCAGCAGGCCTTCGGAGGTCAGGTCGAGCCGCCCCACCGAGACAAGGCGCGGCAGGCCGCGCGGCAGGATCTCGAACAGGGTGGTGCGCCCTTCCGGGTCGCGGTTGGTGGTCACGACGCCGCGCGGCTTGTGATAAAGGAAGAGGCGGGTGCGCTCCTTCTCCGGCAGCGGCGCGCCGTCCACCTCGATCTGGTCGGCGGCGGTGACCGTGACGGCGGGTGTATCGAGCACGGTGCCGTTCACCGCCACACGTCCTTCCGCGATCCAGTCCTCGATTTCGCGCCGCGAGCCGAGACCGGCGCGGGCGATGACCTTGGCGACGCGCTCGGCGTCCTTGTGTACGGGCGCGATCGCGCGCTTCTGGCGCGGAACGCGGTTCTTGTCCTTGCGGGGCGGAAGTTTACTGGGCATGGATGGCCGATAGCATGAACCTCGCGCCGGGGCGAGGTCGGGGAGGGCGTTCGGGAACCGTGAGCGAGACTTTCATGCAGATGGCGCTCTCAGAAGCACGCGCCGCCGCCGAGCGGGGCGAGGTGCCGGTGGGCGCCGTGCTGGTGCGCGGCTCCACCGTGGTCGCCCGTGACGGCAACCGCACGCGGGAACTGAATGACCCCACGGCGCATGCGGAAATGCTGGTCATTCGCGCCGGCACGAAGCTGCTGGCCAGTGAGCGGCTGAACAATTGCGACCTCTACGTGACGCTTGAGCCCTGCGCCATGTGCGCGGCGGCGATCTCGTTTGCCCGTGTGCGCCGCCTCTATTACGGCGCCTATGACCCCAAGGGCGGAGCGGTGGAGAGCGGGCCGCGCTTTTACACCCAGCCCACCTGCCACCATGCCCCCGATGTCTATGGCGGCATCGCCGAGCGGCAGGCGGCTGAGGTTCTGCGCACCTTCTTCCGCGACCGGCGCTGACAGCGGCGGCGCCAAAGCTCAGAAGAATCCGTCCAGAGCCGCCGCAACCGCCTCCGGCGATTCCTCCGGCAGGAAATGTCCGCCCGCGACCGGCTGGCCTTCCGCCTGTGGGGCAAACACCTTCCAGGCGTCGAGCGGGCTTGTGCCACGGCCCGGAATGCCATGGTCGCCCCACAGCACCCGCACCGGGCACTGGATCAGCCGGCCCTGCGCCCGGTCGGCCTCGTCATGCGCGAGATCGATGGTGGCGCCGGCGCGATAATCCTCGCAGGCGGCGCGCAGGCGGTTGGGCTGAAGGAAGGACGCGCGATACTGCGCGAGGGCCTCCGGCGCGAAGGCGGAGAGGTCTTTTGCCGCCGTCCAGCTCGCCAGCGTCCAGTCAAGGAAATAGACCGCATCCTGGCCGATGACGGTCTCGGGAAACGGATGGGGCTGGGCGAGGAAGGCCCAATGATACACCTGGAGGGCACGCGCCCGGTCCATGCCGTGCCACATGGCCAGGGTCGGGACGATGTCCAGCAGCGCAAGCCGGTCCACCCGGCCCGGATGGTCCAGCGCCATCCGGTAGCCCACCCGCGCGCCGCGATCATGCCCCAGAACGGAAAAGTGGGTGTGGCCGAGATGCCCCATCAACTCCACGAGGGCGGCGGCCATGGCGCGCTTGGAATAGGGGGCATGATCGCGCCCCGGTTCGGGCGCCTCGCTCTGCCCGTAGCCGGGCAGGTCGGCGATGATGAGGCGGCGCGTCGCCAGCGCCGGTGCGAGCCGGTACCACATGGCGCCGGTCTGCGGAAAGCCGTGCAGGAGGAGGAGGGGCGCCCCCGCCCCTCCGATGCGGGCGAAGAGGCGGCCCGCCGACGTCTCCACCTGTTGCGTCTCGAAGCCGGGAAAGAGGTCTGAAACCATGTCGTTCCTCCCGCCGGCGCCGGTCACTTGAGCGCGCGCCAGCCGATATCCTGCCGGTAGAATCCACCGGACCACTTGATCCGTGCCGCCGCATCATAGGCGCGGTCGCGCGCCTCCTGCAGGGTTTCGCCGGTTGCGGTGACATTCAGCACGCGCCCGCCATTGGCCAGCAGCTTGCTGCCGGACTTCTTGGTGCCGGCGAGGAAGACAGTGACGCCCTCCACCTCGTTGGCCGCCTCCAGCCCGCCGATCTCGGTGCCGGTCTGGTGCGCGCCGGGATAGCCACGGCTGGCATAGACCACGGTGAGCGCCGAGCGATCCGACCATTTCACCTCGGTCTCCGCCAGCCGGCCCGTGGCGGCGGCGGCGAGGATGGGCAGAAGGTCGCTGTCGAGCCGCGGCATCAGCACCTGGCATTCGGGATCGCCGAAACGGCAATTGTATTCCACCAGCTTCGGCCCAGTGGCCGTCAGCATGAGCCCGGCATAGAGGATGCCGCTATAGGGTGCGCCCAGTGCCGCCATGGCGCGGGCGGTAGGCACCACGATCTCGCGGATCGCCTGTGCTTCCAGGTCGGCGGTCAGCACCGGGGCAGGGGAGTAGGCGCCCATGCCGCCGGTATTGGGGCCGAGATCGCCGTCGAAGGCGCGCTTGTGGTCCTGCGCGCTGCCGAAGGGAATGACCGTCTCGCCATCCACGAGGCAGAAGAGGCTGGCCTCCTCGCCCTCCATGAACTCCTCGATGAGGACTTCCTGCCCGCCGGCGGCGAACACGCCTTCCACCGCCGAGATGGCTTCCTCGATGTTCAGCGCCACCACGACACCCTTGCCCGCCATCAGTCCGTCCGCCTTGACGACGATGGGCGCGCCGGTGGAGCGCACATAGGCGGCCGCTTCCGGAGCGGACGAGAAGCGCGCGAAGGCGGCGGTGGGAATGCCGTTCTCACGGCACAATTCCTTGGTGAAGAGCTTGGAGCCCTCCAGCCGCGCGGCAGCGGCCGTGGGGCCGAAGGCGGGGATGCCGGCTTCCTTCAGCCGGTCCACGAGGCCGGCCACCAATGGCGCCTCGGGTCCGACCACCACCAGTTCGATGGCGTGCGCCTGGCACCAGGACACAATGGTCTGGTGGGCGGAGAGCGGCACGCCTTCCACCGCTTCGGCCACATCCGCAATGCCGGGATTGCCGGGCATGGCATAGAACTGGCCGATCAGCGGGCTTTTTGCGAGCTTCCAGGCGAGCGCGTGCTCGCGGCCTCCGGATCCCAGCAACAGAACGTTCATTCGTGGTCCTCCCCGAAAAACGGCTATCGGCTCAGGGCGCCATGCACAAGGGGGGCGGCATTGCGCTCGCCGCATAAGGGGTGCACCCGCTATGCTCTTGCCACTTTCCTCCGGATCGATTCCATCCATGGCCACGCTCCCCGATCCCCGCCCCAATGCTCCCGAATGGACGGTTTCCGAACTGTCCGGTGCCCTCCGCCGGACGGTGGAGGACGCCTATGGCCATGTGCGTGTGCGCGGCGAGATTTCCGGCTATCGCGGCCCCCATTCCTCCGGGCACGCCTATTTTTCGCTGAAGGATGAAGGCGCGCGGCTGGATGCGGTGTGCTGGAAAGGCACGTTCCAGCGCCTGAAGGTGCGGCCCGAGGAGGGGCTGGAAGTGGTCGCCATCGGCCGCTTGACCACCTATCCGGGCAAGTCCGGCTACCAGATCGTCATCGAGGGTCTGGAATTCGCCGGGGCCGGGGCCATCATGGCCATGCTGGAGGAACGCAAGCGGCGCCTCCAGGCGGAAGGGCTGTTCGATGCCGCGCGCAAGCGGCCGCTGCCCTTCCTGCCGCGCGTCATCGGCATTGTCACCTCGCCGACCGGTGCGGTGATCCGCGACATCCTTCATCGCCTCGACGACAGGTTCCCCCGCCATGTGCTGGTCTGGCCGGTGCGGGTGCAGGGGGAAACCAGCGCGGCGGAGGTGGCCGCGGCCATCCGGGGCTTCAATGCACTGCCGGCCGGAGGGGCGATTCCCCGCCCCGACCTTCTCATCGTGGCGCGGGGCGGCGGATCTCTGGAAGACCTGCTGGGCTTTTCCGAGGAAGCGGTGGTGCGGGCGGCGGCCGAGAGCGGGATTCCGCTGATCTCGGCGGTGGGCCACGAGACGGATGTGACCCTCATCGATTTCGCCGCCGATGTGCGTGCGCCGACGCCGACCGCCGCAGCCGAGATGGCGGTGCCGGTGCGCGCCGACCTTCTGGCGGGCCTGCGCACGCTGCACGGCCGGCTCGCGTCAGCTCCGCTGCGGCTGCTTGAGCGGCAGCGTAGCGAGTTGCGGGGGTTGGCGCGGCTGCTGCCGCGGCCGGATGCGCTGCTCTCCGCGCCGCGCCAGCGGCTCGACATGGCCTCGGCCGGCTTGCCGCGCGCCTTGAAGGGGCATGCCTCCGCCCATCGCGCGCGGCTGGACCGGGCCCGTCTCTCGCCGGCCTTGCTGCGGGTTCGCCTTGAGCGGGCAGGCGAGCGGGTGGCCCAGCTCGGCCGTGCCGCCGGGCAATGCGCTCTGCGACTTGTTCAGCGGCGCGGCGAACGGCTGGAGGGGCTTGCCTCGCGTCTGTCCGCCGCGCGCGGGGCCAATCTCCGGGCGCAGTCGGTGCATCTGGAGCGCTGCCGCGAACGCCTGTCCTCCGCAACGGCGCGGAGCACGCGTGCCATGCGGGTGCTGCTGGCGGAACGGTCTCGCCAGCTTGGCGGTACGGCGCAGGTGCTGGATGCGCTGTCCTATCACGGTGTGCTCGCGCGGGGCTTCGCGCTGGTGCGCGATGCCGGCGGACAGGCCGTGCGCAGCGCTGGCGCGGTGGCCGCCGGACAGGCGCTGGAGATCGAGTTTTCGGATGGTCGCCTCGCCGTGGTGGCGGGCGGTGGCGGTCGCCCGCCAGCGCGACGGGCGGGCGCGAAGGCGGTGCAGCCGAGCCTGTTCGATGCCCCGGAATGACGGGGGCGCCGCTGGTCCCGGAGCGATGCTGCGGGCGTTTCGCTGCGCCGGACTTTCTAAAGCCGGCATCAGGCACTATCTTGCGACCATCCCGTCCGCGAAGTTTCGAAGGTCATGAACAGATTCGAGCGTTTCCCCGAAACCGGCGGCGAAGCCCAGGTGCGCTATCTCGACGGTGAGTTCCGCATCCTGAAGCCCGGCGCCTTCGTCCGCTGCGCCGTCACCGGGCATACCATTCTGCTGGATGACCTGCGCTATTGGAGCGTGGATCTTCAGGAAGCCTATGTGGGGCCGGAAGCCGCCCTGACGCGGGTGCTCGAGCATCCGCCCGAGCCGCAGGACTGACATCGGGGGCGTCGCCGGCATCAGCGACGCACGGCAGTTCAGCCCGTGAACGGGCCGGTCTGCACCGGTTGTGGTGGGGGCGTCGGTTGGGCTGGTTCTGCGGGTGGCGTCTCGGTACCTGCGGCGGCTTGTGGTTCGGCGGGCGTTTCCACCGGCGTGGCCGGCTCCGGCGGCTGGAATAGCATGGAGCGGACTTCCGCATTCCTGATGATCGCGTCCACTTCCGTCGGATCATCGAACTTCAGCCGCACCGGAAGGACTTCGATCATGTCCTTGAACGCGGCAAAGGCCGGGCGCTGGAGGCGAGCATAGTCCTTGGCGGTGGTGACCAGCTTGAGCTGCCGGAAATGCGCGCGCTCCACCATGGAGGCCACCTGCGCCACCGTATAGGGATGGTGGTCCGGAA
This sequence comes from Rhizobiales bacterium 12-68-15, assembly GCA_002279855.1. Taxonomy (GTDB): domain Bacteria; phylum Pseudomonadota; class Alphaproteobacteria; order Rhizobiales; family Xanthobacteraceae; genus Aquabacter. The sequence goes on along the minus strand of NCCY01000098.1, from coordinate 2,342 downwards.
AGGCGTGCTGCTGCACCACATGCACGCCGTTGTCGGTCAGCGTGTTGAAAAATTTGTCCGGCCGGCCGATGCCGGCGAAGGCGATTACATTCTGTCCGAACAGCCGCTTGATGGTTTCGGCGTCCGGCTCCATGTGGGCGCGCAGGATCGGCTTGCGCCGTGAATTGGGAAGGCCCCGCTCCGCCGGTCCGTCGCCCACCACCAGCAGCGCATCGGCCCGTTCGAGCTGGTCTCGGAAGCGCGCGCGCAGCGGACCGGCGGGAATGGTCAGTCCATTGCCGATGCCGGCTTCCGCATCCACCACCAGCAAGGTGGCGTTCTTGACGAGGCCGGGGCTCTGGAAGCCGTCATCCATGACGATGTGGGTCGCCCCGAGGGCGACGGCCATCTGCGCGCCTGCGAGCCGGTTGTGTGACACGATGGTGGGGGCCACGCGCGCCAGCAGCAGCGCCTCATCGCCCACGGTGCGCACGTCGTGCTTGGAGAGGTCCACCTGCACCGGGCCGCGCAGACTGCCGCCATACCCGCGTGTGAGCGCAAACGGCCGCGCATGTTTGCGCTTGAGCTGTTCGAGAAAGACGATGACCGTCGGCGTCTTGCCGGCCCCGCCCACGGTGGGGTTGCCGATGCAGATCACCGCTGCACCCACGCGCTTGCCCGCCCGCGACATGCGGCGGATCGTAATCCAGCTCACCAGCGCGCCGATCGGCGCCAGCACCTTGCCGTTGAGCGAATTCGGGATCGACCAAAAATCCGGTGCGTTGAAGAACGTCATCGGCGGGCCAGCCTGATCTGGGCGAGATAGGGTTCGATGGCGGTGAGGGTGCGCTCCATGGCCCCGCTCAGCGCCTCGGTGGTCCGCCATGCGGCCTCGGCGGTGCGCTGATAGAGATCGTGGTCGGCGAAGAGGGTGTAGACGGCCTCTGCCATGGATTCGGCATCGCTCACCGGAAGGGCGCCCCCGTCCGCGTCGAGCTGCGCATACAGCGCGCCGAAGTTCCAGATGTGAGGCCCATGCAGCACGACCGCCCCCAGCTTCGCCGCTTCGATGGGGGTCTGCCCCCCGTGACGCACCAGCGACCCGCCGACGAACACGACCGGCGCCAGTCGATAGAATATACCGAGTTCGCCAATGGTGTCCGCAACATAAATCTCGGTCGCATCGCCCGGCAGGTAGCCGGTTGCGCGCCGGATGGTGTCGAGCTCCGCCTGGGCCGCAAGCGCCTCAATGGCTTCGCCCCGCTCGGGGTGTCGCGGCACGATGATGGTGAGCAATCCCGGCAGGCTGTCGCGCAGCCGCAGGTGTGTCTCGATGACGCTCTCGTCCTCGCCGGGATGAGTGGAGGCCGCCAGCAGCACCGGCCGGTCGCCCACCTGCGCCTGCATTTCCGCCAGCGCCTCCGGGTCGGCCTCGGGCGGTGGCACGTCGAACTTGAGATTGCCGGTCGCCGCGACACGCGGAGCGCCGAGGGCATGGAAGCGCTCGGCATCCTCATGGCTTTGGGCGAGGCACAGATCCACGGTGCCCAGCAGCGTCCGGGCGCTTTTCGGCAGCTTGGCCCAGCGCTCGCCCGAACGCTCCGACAGGCGGCCATTGACGAGGACCAGCGGCGTGCCGCGCCGGCTGAGTTCGCCCATCAGGTTCGGCCAGAGTTCGCTCTCCGCCATCAAGGCAAGGTCCGGCTGCCAGTGATCGAGGAAGCGGGCCACGAAGCGGCGGGCATCCAGCGGCACGAACTGGTGGATGAGTCCGGGATGCGCGCGGCGCGCCAGAATGCGGCTGGATGTCAGCGTGCCGGACGTCACCAGCACCCGGAAACCCCGTTCCAGCAGCCGCTCGGTGAGCGGAAGGATGGACAGGATTTCGCCCACGCTCGCCCCGTGCACCCAAACCATGGGCCCCTTGGGGCGCTCGGCGCTTGCGATGCCGCGTCGCTCTGCAATGCGCCGGGGATCTTCCTTGCCCTTGCGCACCCGGTGCGCCAGCCATGCGGGCGCCAGCAGCGAGGCGGCCGATGTGAGGCCTCGGTACAGGCGAAGCGGGACGGTGGGGCCGTTGCTCCTCATCGCGAACCGCCCTCCGACGCGCCGGGGCCGCGGCCCACCATGGCTTCGGCACGGGCCGTGACCTCTTCAAGGCGCGTCTGCACCAGGTCGCGCGCCGCCTGAAGGCCCGCCTCGTCCACGTCGCGATCGACCCAGATGGGCGCACCCGCCACCGCAGCGCCGCGTCCGAACGGCAGATTGAGGCTCGCCCGGTCCCAGCTCTTCAACTGGATGCGGTTCCGCGTCGCCATGGCCACGGGGACGATGGGGCGCCCGGAATGGCGGGCTACCGTCAC
>NCCY01000372.1 GCA_002279855.1 Rhizobiales bacterium 12-68-15 | reverse complement strand
ACGCGCAGCGGACGGCGCGAGGTGATGTGCACGCGGCCATCGATTTCCGGCGCGTCGCCCTTGGTGCGGCCGATGGCGCCGCCGGGGGTGACGGCGTCGATGATGACCTGCTGGCGGGTGCCCACCTTGCGCTTGAGGCGGCGGGCGGAGATCGCCTGCTGGGTGCGCATGAAGCGGTCGAGGCGCTCGGCCTTCACCTCCTCCGGCACGGCGGGGGCGATGGCATTGGCCGGCGCGCCGGCCACGGGCTCGAACTTGAAGCAGCCCACCCGGTCCAGTTCCGCCTCCTGGAGGAAGGCGAGCAGATCCTCGAATTCCGCCTCGGTCTCGCCGGGGAAGCCGACGATGAAGGTGGAGCGCAGGGTGAGGTCCGGAACCGCCTTCCGCCACGCCTGCACGCGGGCCAGCGTCTTCTCCTGCGAGGCGGGGCGCTTCATGCGCCGCAGCACGTCGGGATTGGAGTGCTGGAAGGGGATGTCGAGATAGGGCAGCACCTTGCCGGCCGCCATCAGCTCTATCACCTTGTCCACATGGGGGTAGGGATAGACATAATGCAGGCGCACCCAGGCGCCCAGTTCCCCCAGCGCTTCGGAGAGGTCGTAGAAGCGGGCCTGCCGCTCCCGGTCGCGCCAGACGCTCGGGGCATATTTGATATCGACGCCATAGGCCGAGGTGTCCTGCGAGATCACCAGCAGTTCCTTGACCCCCGCCTTCACCAGGCGCTCGGCCTCGCGCATCACCTCGGACAGCGGGCGGCTGACCAGATCGCCGCGCAGCTTGGGGATGATGCAGAAGGTGCAGCGATTGTTGCAGCCCTCGGAAATCTTCAGATAGGCGTAGTGGCGCGGGGTCAGCTTGACGCCGTGCTCGGGCACGAGATCGAGGAACGGGTCGTGCTTGGGCGGCACCGCCTCGTGGACGGCGGCGAGCACGCTTTCATATTGCTGCGGCCCGGTGACCGCCAGCACGCCGGGATGGGCCTGCCGGATCTGCTCGGGCTCGGCGCCCATGCAGCCGGTGACCACCACCTTGCCGTTCTCCGCCAGCGCCTCGCCGATGGCGGCGAGGCTTTCGGCCTTGGCGCTGTCGAGGAACCCGCAGGTGTTGACGATGACGAGGTCGGCGCCCGCATGGGTCTTGGTCAGCTCATAGCCTTCGGCCCGCAGCCGCGTGACGATGCGCTCGCTGTCCACCAGCGCCTTGGGGCAGCCGAGGGAGACGAACGAGATGCGCGGTGCGTGCGGCGCGGATGTGGACGCAAGCTGAGCCATGAGGCGGAATACAGTCGTTATCGTTGAGAAGGCTAGAGCGGTTACGGGACGCGCGTGTCCGCGTCAATCCCGCCGGCCCGCGAACAGACGCGCGCCGATCAAAATCCGAAGAGCCGGTTTTAGAGGTTGCGCGGCTCTGGCCGGCGCGGTTTCTACTCGCCGCAGGGAAAGCGGGGAAACGCCATGATCTATGTGATTGCCTGCGTCGCGGCCATTGCAGGCCTGTTGTTCGGCTATGACGAGGGCATCATCGCCGGCGCGCTGGCTCCGCTCCATGCCCAGTTCCGGATCGCGCCGCTGGAAGAGGGGCTGATGACCGCCTCGGTTCCGCTGGGCGCGCTGGCGGGAGCGGTGGCCGGCGGATGGCTGGCGGCGCCCTGGGGGCGGCGGCGCCTGCTGCTGGCGGCGGGCGTGCTGTTCATCTGCGGCGCGCTGGTGTGCGCGACGGCGCCGTCCATCCTCGTCATCTCGCTCGGGCGCCTGCTGCTGGGTCTCGCCATCGGCCTCGCGGCCATGATCGCGCCGCTCTACATTTCGGAGACCGCCCCGGCCGCGCAGCGCGGCATGCTGGTGTCCATCTATCAGCTCGCCATCACGCT
>NCCY01000097.1 GCA_002279855.1 Rhizobiales bacterium 12-68-15 | reverse complement strand
CCCGAACACGACGATGGTCGAGCGCACCTGCCAGGCGCGCAGCGCCTCCTCGGCCTTGGAATATTCCAGCAGGAAGCGCACGCCGCGCATGGAATCGCCGAGCAGGAAATCGGGGTCCAGCGCCGGCAGGCGGTAGGTCGGGAAGGTGGAGGGGTCGCGCGCCGGGGGCGGGAGATGCGGAGTGTCCGGGGATAGTTCTTTCATGACCTCGCCTTGGTGACTGTCCCTGTCGTTTCGTCACGTAGGGGCGCAAGGTGGGGCGGGGGCATGATCTGCGTCAACGACCTCCCGCCCCGCTCGGCTATGGCTGGTGCGTTGCGGACTGGATCGTCATTTTTTGGGAGCTGTCCTTGCGCCGCTTTCCTTTCGCCTTGCTCGTCGCCTTCTCCCTCCTGCCGCTATGCGACCCCGCTGCGGCACAGGAGCCGAAAGGTCCTGCCGCCGCCCTCCAGGATATCTGGAAGAAGATCACGGGAGACCGGCTGCCCGCCGATATCGTCGCCACCAATGGCCGTCTGGAGGCCGAGCAGGTACTCGTCTCTGCGAAGCTGGCGGGGCGGGTGGTCCAGGTGCTGGTGGAGGAAGGGCAGATCGTGGAAGCAGGCGCCGTGGTCGCCCGCATGGACACGACCGAACTGGAAGCCCAGCTCTTGGGGACTGAGGCGCAGGTGCGCCGCGCCGAGCGCGCGGCTGCGGAATCCGAGGCGGCCATTGCCCAGCGCGAGAGCGAGCGGGTGCTGGCGCGGCAGGAATTCGAGCGCGCCTCGACGCTGGCCCAGCGCGGCTATGGCACGGTGCAGCAGCTCGACCAGCGCCGCAGCCAGATGGATGCGGCCGAGGCGGCCCTGCGTGCCGCCAATGCCAGCCTCGATGCGGCGGAGGCTTCCGCAGATGCTGCCCGCGCCGACGTGGCGCGCATCCGCTCCCAGCTTGCGGACTGCATCCTGCTGGCCCCGCGCCGGGGGCGTGTGGAGTACAAGCTGGTCCAGTCGGGCGAGGTGGTGGCGGCAGGGGCACCCATTGCCACCCTGCTGGACTTGTCCGATGTCCACATGACCATCTTCGTCGCCGCGCGTGTCGCCGGGCGCCTCGCCCTCGGCGATGAGGCGCGGATCGTGCTCGATCCGGCGCCCGGTATCGTCATTCCCGCCAGCGTCTCCTTCGTGGCCGCCGATGCCCAGTTCACGCCAAAGACGGTGGAGACGGCGGACGAGCGCGAAAAGCTCATGTTCCGGGTAAAGCTGAAGATCGCGCCCGATTTGCTGCGTCAATATGAGAGTCAGGTGAAGGTCGGTGTGCGCGGCATGGCCTATGTGCGCACCAAGGCCGATGCACAATGGCCGGCCAGCCTCAAGGTGAAGCTGCCGCAATGACCGGCCCGGTCATCAGCCTGTCCGGGGTCGTGCACCGTTATGGCACCGTCGCGGCGCTGGACGGTATCGACCTCGATGTTCCCGCCGGCGTCCTTGCGGGCCTGATCGGCCCGGACGGTGTGGGCAAGTCCACGCTGCTGGGGCTGGTGGCGGGAGTGACCCGCATCCAGACGGGGACGGTGCACGTCCTCGATGGCGACATGGAGCGCGCGGCCCACCGGCGCGCGGTCTGCGCCCGCATCGCCTACATGCCGCAGGGCCTCGGGCGCAATCTCTACCCCACCCTGAGCGTGAAGGAGAATTTGCATTTCTTCGCGCGGCTGTTCGGCCAGGGCTCTGCCGAGCGGGAGGCGCGGATCGCGGAACTGTCCGCCGCCACCGGGCTTTCCCCCTTTCTGGACCGCCCCGCCGGCAAGCTGTCCGGCGGCATGAAGCAGAAGCTCGGCATCTGCGCCGCGCTGATCCATGATCCCGATCTCCTCTTGCTGGACGAGCCCACCACGGGTGTCGATCCCCTGTCCCGCCGCCAGTTCTGGGATCTCGTGGAGCGCATCCGCGCCCGCCGTCCCGGCATGAGCGTGCTGGTGGCCACAGCCTATATGGACGAGGCGGAACGGTTTGACTGGCTGGCGGCCCTCAATGCCGGCCGCGTCATAGCGAGCGGCGCCCCTGCCGACCTGAGGACGCGCACCGGCGCCGCCACACTCGAACAGGCATTCGTGCGCCTGCTGCCGGAGGGCGCCGGCGATGCGCCATTGGAGGTGCCGCCCCGCATGGTGACGGACGGGCCGCCCGCCATCGCTGCGCAGGGGCTGACGCGCCGCTTCGGTGCGTTCACGGCGGTGGACCATGTGAGCTTCCGCATCGGCAAGGGCGAGATCTTCGGCTTCCTCGGCTCCAACGGCTGCGGCAAGAGCACCACCATGAAGATGCTCACCGGCCTTCTGCCCGCGACGGACGGCACCGCCGAACTGTTCGGCCAGCCGGTGGATGCGGGCGACATGGAGACGCGGCGGCGTGTCGGCTACATGTCGCAGGCCTTCTCCCTCTATGCCGAACTGACGGTGAGGCAGAATCTCGACCTCCACGCGCGCCTGTTCCGTCTCGATCCGGCGGGGATCCCGGGGCGGATCGAGGAGATGCTGTCGCGCTTCGATCTTTCAGACGTGGCGGATGCGCGCCCGGAAAGCCTGCCGCTTGGCATGCGCCAGCGTCTCCAGCTCGCGGTCGCGCTGATCCACGGGCCGGAAATCCTCATCCTTGATGAACCGACGTCGGGCGTTGATCCGATCGCCCGCGACGGCTTCTGGCGCACCCTCATCGCGCTGTCGCGGGAGGAGGGCGTCACCATCTTTCTCTCCACCCATTTCATGAATGAGGCGGAGCGCTGTGACCGCATCTCCCTGATGCACGAGGGGCGTGTGCTGGCGGTGGGGGCTCCGGCGGACCTGCGGGCCCAGCATGGCTGCGTGCCGCTGGAGGACGTGTTCATCCATGTGCTGGAGCAGGCGGCTGGACCCGCCGGCGTCGCCGCCGAGGCGCCGCCGCTCCATGAGGTTGCGGCTGCGCCGCCGCGCCGGTTCGACCTGCGCCGGCTGTGGGCCTATGCGTGGCGGGAGATGCTGGAAATCCGCCGGGATTCCGCGCGCCTCGCCTTTGCCCTGCTGGGGCCGGCCCTGCTGATGGTGACGTTCGGCTACGGGATTTCCTTCGACGTGGAGGATCTCGCCTTCGCGGTCTATGACCAGGACCAGAGCGCCCAGAGCCGCCAATTGATCGAGACCTTCCAGGGCTCGCGCTACTTCAAGGAGCAGCGGCCCATCACGTCCCCTGCCGACCTCGACCGGCGGATGCAGGAAGGCGATCTGCAGGTGGCCATCGAGATTCCCCCCGACTTCGGCAAGAACCTCCTGCGGGGACGCGCGCCGGAAGTGGCGGTGTGGCTCGACGGCGCCATGCCGTTTCGCGCCGAGACCATGCGCGGCTACGTGACCGGCCTCGCCCAGGCCTATGCCGCCGATGCGGCGCGGCGCGAGGCGGGGCGGGAACCGGCCGCCACCCTCTCCATCACACCGCGCTATCGCTACAACCAGGCCTTCCTGTCGGCCAATGCCATCGTGCCGAGCGTCATCATGCTGATGCTGGCCCTCATCCCGGCCATCACCACCGCCCTCGCGGTGGTGAAGGAGAAGGAGACGGGATCCATCGCCAATTTCCAGTCCACGCCCGTCACCCGCGTGGAGTTCCTGCTGGGCAAGCAACTGCCTTACGCCGCCATCGCGACGGTCAGCTATGTGATGCTGGTGCTGATTGCTCTGTATGTGTTCGACGTTCCGCTGAAAGGCTCGCTCGCGGCCCTGACGGTCGGCTCCATCGCCTATGTGCTGGCGACAACGGCCTTCGGCCTGTTCGTCTCCTCCTTCGTGGCGAGCCAGGTGGCGGCGATCTTCGCGACGGCCATCATCACCATCATCCCGGCGGTCAATTTTTCCGGCCTGATGGTGCCCGTGTCCTCGCTCACCGGCAGCGGCCGGATGATCGGCCTCGCCTTTCCCTCCGCATGGTACCAGCCGGTGACCACGGGCGTCTTTGCCAAGGGGCTGGGCTTTGCCGATGTCTGGCCGGAGATCTGCGTGCTTCTGCTGTTCTGCGCCGGTTTCCTGACGGCGGCGGTGTTTTCCCTGAAAAAGCGGAGCGCCTGACATGACAGCGGCAGCAACCCGCACCGGCGGACTTCCGGCCCGCCTCGCCCGCGTGTTCCGCCTGGGCGTCAAGGAACTCTACAGCCTGCGGGCCGATCCGGTGCTCATGGCGCTGATCCTCTACACCTTCACCTTCGCCGTCTATTCGGTGTCCACGGGTGCGAAGATGGAGGTGGAGAATGCCGCCGTGGCGATCGTGGACGAGGACCGGTCCATGCTCTCGGCGCGGATCGCGGATGCCTTCATGCGCCCCTATTTCAAGCCGGCCGATGCCATCGGGGCGGGTGCGGTGGACCGGGCCATGGACAAGGGCGCCTATGTCTTTGTCGTCGAGATTCCCCCGAAGTTCGAACATGACATGATCGCGGGCCGCAGCCCGGAGATCCTGCTGGATATCGACGCAACGGCCATGTCCCAGGCGGGCAATGGGGCCTCCTACATCCAGAACATCATCCAGAAGGAAGTGGTCGCGGCTTTCCCTTCGCTCGCCGGCACGGAGAGAGTCTCCGTGGTGGTGCGGGCGAAGTTCAACCCGAACCTCAAGTCCACCTGGTTCACGGCCGTCATGCAGGTCATCAACAATGTGACCATGCTCTCGGTGATCCTGTCCGGCGCCGCGCTCATCCGAGAACGGGAGCACGGCACCATCGAGCATCTGCTGGTGATGCCGGTGACGCCCATCGAGATCATGCTGGCGAAGATCTGGTCGAACGGCCTCGTTATCGTGGTGGCGGCGACGCTCTCGCTACTGATCGTGGTGAAGGGCCTGCTGGGGGTGCCCGTGGCCGGCTCGCTGCTGCTGTTCGTGGCGGCGGCGACGATCTACCAGTTCTCGGTGACGGCGCTGGGCATCCTGATCGCCACCTTCTCCAGCTCCATGGCGCAGTTCGGGCTCATCGCCATGCCATTGCTCATCATCATGAACCTGCTCTCCGGCAGCACCACGCCCATGGAGAGCATGCCGCGCTGGCTTGAGCTGGTGATGCAGACCATCTCACCGGCTCCGCATTTCGTCGCCCTTTCCCAGGCCATCCTCTATCGCGGGGCAGGCCTCGGCGTGATCTGGCCGCAACTGGCGATCCTCACCGCCATCGGGGCGGCCTTCTTCGCGCTGGCCGCCCTGAGGTTCCGAAAGGCCTTGCTGGCGGCAGGGTGATGTCACCCCGTCGCCAGGTCCGTCAGTCCCGCGGGCGCTTGTCGATGACGCGCTTCGCCTTGCCCATGGAGCGCTCGATGGTGCCGGGGGCGTGGATGCGGACGCGGGTGCTGACCCCGATGGTATCCTTGATGCGGCCGATGAGGCGTTCGGCATGCTCCGCCAGCCCTTCGCCGTCCCAATGCTCTTCGCGCGCTTCCGCGAGGACGGTCATCTCGTCCATGCGGCCCTCGCGGGTCAGCTCGATCTGGAAATGGCCGGCGCACCATTCGGTGGCGAGCAAAGCCTCCTCGATCTGGGTGGGGAACACGTTCACCCCGCGCAGGATCATCATGTCATCCGAGCGGCCGGTCACCTTCTCCATGCGCCGCATGCCGGGGCGCGCGGTCCCCGGCAGCAGGCGCGTCAGGTCGCGGGTGCGGTAGCGGATGATGGGGAAGGCTTCCTTGGTGAGGGAGGTGAAGACCAGTTCGCCCTTCGACCCTTCGGGCAAGACCGCGCCGGTCTCCGGATCGATGACTTCCGGGTAGAAATGATCCTCCCAGATGTGGAGGCCGTCCTTGGTCTCCACGCATTCCTGCGCCACGCCGGGGCCGATGACTTCGGACAGGCCGTAAATGTCGGTGGCGTCCATGGCGAAGGACCGCTCGATTTCCTCGCGCATGGCATTGGTCCAGGGCTCGGCGCCGAAGATGCCGTATTTCAGCGAGCTCTCGCGCGGGTCGAGCCCCGCTTTGGCAAAGCCGTCGAGGATGGCGAGCATGTAGCTGGGCGTCACCATGATGACTTCAGGCCGGAAGTCGTGGATGAGTTGCACCTGCCGCTCGGTCATGCCGCCGGACATGGGAATGACCGTGCAGCCAAGCCGTTCCGCCCCATAATGGGCGCCGAGGCCGCCTGTGAAGAGGCCATAGCCATAGGCCACGTGCACCATCATGCCGGGGCGGGCGCCCGCCGCGCGGATGGAGCGGGCCATGACATCGGCCCACATGTCGATGTCGCCTTGGGTATAGCCCACGACGATGGGCTTGCCCGTGGTACCCGACGAGCCGTGGATACGCGCCAGTTTCTCGCGCGGCACGGCGAACAGGCCGAACGGGTAATTGTCCCGCAGGTCCTTCTTCACGGTGAAGGGGAATTTCGAGAGGTCCGACAGCTGGCGGAAATCGTCCGGATGGACGCCGGCCGCATCGAACTGGGCCTTGTAGAAGGGCACGTTCTCATAGGCATGGCGCAGCGACCAGGCGAGGCGATCGCGCTGGAGCGACATGATCTCGTCGCGCGAGGCGCGTTCGGCGGCGTCGAGACCACCCTTGATCTCGCGGTCGAAGCTGTTGGGTGCGGGCACCATGTTCATCGTCTCCTCCGCTCAAGCCGTCTTGTTTTCGTTGTCGGGGATGATCGTGCCGCCGATGGTGCGCGAATGTCCCCGGAATTCGGCGATCAGAACGCCGTCCTGCGTCACGCTCACATCATAGATGCCGGACCGCCCGGCGCGCGTGACCTCGCGGGCGGTCGCGATCAGCTCGTGCCCGCGCGTGCCCGGGCGCAGGAAGCTGATGGAGCAGTGCGCCGCCACCGTCTTCTCGTCATAGGTGTTACAGGCAAAGGCGAAGGCGCTGTCGGCGAGCGCGAAGATGAAGCCGCCATGGGCGCTGCCATGGCCGTTCACCATGTGGTCGGCAAGGCGCATGGCGAGCACCGCACGGCCGGGGCCGACCTCGCGCAGGTCGATGCCGAGGCCCTGGCTTGCGCCGTCGGTGGCCCACATGGCCTGCGCGCACAGGCGGGCCGTCTCGTCCGCCGAGCGGTGGGGTACGGTGGCGGTTGCGCCGGTCATGACGGGCGGCCCGTGAAGGCGGGCGTGCGCTTTTCCATGAACGCCTTCGTGCCCTCCGCATAATCGGGCGAGCGGCCGGCCTTGCGCTGGAGGTCGCGCTCCAGGTCGAGCTGGGCATCAAGGCTGTTGGCGCCGGACGCGTTCAGCGCCTGCTTGGTCAGCGCGAGGCCGTACGTGGGCTGGGTGGCGAGATGGGCGGTGAGCTTTTCAGCTTCCGCCGCGAGGTCGGCATCCTCCACCACCTTCCAGATCATGCCCCATTCGGCGGCCTGCGTGGCGGTCAGCGGCTCTGCCAGCATCATGAGCGCGCGGGCGCGGGCATCGCCGATCACGCGCGGCAGGAACCATGTGCCACCGGAATCCGGCACCAGCCCGATCTTGGAGAAGGCCTGGATGAATTTGGCGGACCGTGCGGCCAGAACGATGTCGCAGGCCAGCGCGATATTGGCGCCCGCTCCGGCGGCAACGCCATTGACCGCGCAGATGACGGGCTTCTCGAGACCCCGGATGCGGCGCACCAGCGGGTTGTATAAGGCGTCGATGGTGGCGCCGAGATCGGGCGCCTCCGCCAGTCCCGCCCGGGCGGACAGGTCCTGCCCCGCACAGAAGCCGCGCCCGGCACCGGTGAGCAGCACCGCCCGGCACCCCGCGTCTGCGGCGGCATCGTCCAGCGCCGCAGCGAGCGCGCGATGCAGGTCTTCGTTGAAAGAATTCAGCCTGTCCGGCCGATTCAGGGTCAGCATGGTCCAGCCGTCGCGGCGGTCCACGAGAAGGGCGCTCTCCACCATTTCCTCCCGACGGGCCCTTTTGATGGGCTCTTGAATTAACCGATCGATCGGTTAATCATTAGCGGAAGGGGACTGCTTGTCAACACGAGCGATATGGCCCCGCGAGGGGAGGGAGCGAGGGCGATGCCGCCACTGCTTCGCCCCCGTCTCCGCCCTCCGGCGCAAGAAGCAAGGTTGAGAGAAACGCTCATGACGATGCCCATCAAGAGTCTCGAAAGCTACGCGCTCGACCGCTGGGTCGCCCCGACCGAGGGGCTCGTGGACATTGCGAGCGCCATTGACGGGCGGGTGGTGGCCCGCGCCTCCACGCGCGGACTGGATTTTCCCGCCATGGTGCGCCATGCGCGGGACGTGGGCGGGCCGGCCTTGCGTGCCATGACCTTCCATCAGCGCGCGGACATCCTGCGGGCGCTGGCCAAGCACCTCGGCGAGCACAAGGAGGCGCTCTATGCGCTCTCCGCCGATACCGGGGCGACAAAGCGGGACAATTTCTTCGACATCGACGGCGGCATTGGCACCCTTCACGCCTTCGCCTCGCGCGGGCGGCGGGAACTGCCGAGCGAACGCTTCGTGGTGGAAGGGGCGACCGAGGGCCTGTCGAAGACCGGCACCTTCGTTGGCACCCACATCCTGACCCCGCTCCAGGGCGTCGCGGTGCATATCAACGCTTTCAACTTTCCCTGCTGGGGCATGCTGGAGAAGTTCGCTCCCTCTTTTCTTGCGGGCGTTCCGGTCATCACCAAGCCGGCGACGGCAACCGCCTATGTGGCGGAGGCGGTCGTGAAGCTGATCATCGGC
>NCCY01000096.1:6603-18489 GCA_002279855.1 Rhizobiales bacterium 12-68-15 | reverse complement strand
GAAGCCCTGCGCCACGTCATCGAAGATCACATCCTGCTCCGACGTGTTCCAGCCGAGCACCAGCCAGAGCCGCCGCCCCTCAACCTCGATGGGGCGGCTCAGCACGTCGAAGCTGCCCGTCGCATCCTCCACGCTTCCGAACACCGGCGCCTCCGCCCGTGCGAAGCTGCGCAGCAGGCCGGCTGCGAAGTCGGACGAGGCCAGCAGCACCTCGCCCCTGTCCAGCACCGCAAAGCCGAACTCGCCGCCCTCCCCTTCCCGGTCGTAGCGCACCGGCTTCAGCCGCAGCCGTCCGTCCGGATCGAAGGCCAGGGCCTCGACGATCAGGGTGCCCCGGTCCGACAGGACCTTGGTCTCGAAATAGCTCACCCGCGCCCGCAGCATGGCGTCGATCGCCACCGGCACCACCACCGCGACGACGCACAGCACCGCCGCCTGGAGCAGGAATATCTTGGACAGCAGCGTCCGGCGCGGCCATCTCATCCGGCCGCCGTCAGCATGTAGCCGACGCCCCGCACTGTATGGATGGTGACCCCCGCCTTGCCGTCCAGCAGGCGCTTGCGCAGGCGGTGGACATAGACCTCCACCGCATTGGAGCCGAAATCGTCATCGAGCCCGAAAAGCTGGTCCTCCACGGTGGATTTCGGCACCACCTTGTCGGCGCGGCGCAGCAGCAGCTCCAGCAACTGCCCCTCACGGGCGGACAGCGGCAAGCCGGTGCCATCCACCCGCGCCTGTCGCGCCTGCGTGTCGAAGGAGAGGTTGCCCACCGCCAGTTCCGCCCCCAGCAGCGCGCCGGGCCGGCGCAGCAGGGCGGCGAGGCGCGCCTTCAGCTCCTCGAAGGCGAACGGCTTGACGAGGAAATCGTCCGCGCCCTGCTCCAGTCCCTTCACCCGCTCCTCCATGGCGCCCCGCGCGCTCAGGATCAGCACGGGCAGCGGCTGCTGCCGGTTGCGCACATGGCGCAGCACCTTCAGGCCGTCCCCGTCCGGCAGGCCGAGATCGAGGATGAGCGCCGCATAGGAGCGGCTGTCGAGCACGGAGATCGCATCTTCCACCCCGTCCACCCGGTCGATGGAGAAGCCGGAGGCCTGAAGCTGGTTCGCGATCAGCCCGGACAGGTCGTCATTGTCTTCAACCAGCAGGAGGCGCATGGCTGTCACTCGCGCTTGAGGGGATCGAGCGATCCGGTTGAGAGGCCCTTTCCGCTCCCGTCATGTGAGCTGTCTGCGGATGAGGTCGGTGAACACGCCGCCTGCGGCGGCGAGGGTCTCGTAATTGCCCTGCTCGGCCACGCGCCCTTCATTGAGGACGATGATGTGGTCGGCATGGCGCACGGTGCTGAGCCGGTGGGCGACCACGACGCGGGTAACGGCAAGGCGCGCCAGCGTCTCCATCACATGGGCCTGCGTGGTGTTGTCCAGCGCGCTCGTCGCCTCGTCCAGCAGCAGGATGCGCGGGCGGCGGGCGATGGCGCGGGCCAGCAGAAGACGCTGGCGCTGGCCGCCCGAAAGCGTCGCGCCGCTATCGTCCACATAAGTGTGCAGGTTCATGGGCATGGCGGCGATGTCGGGGCCGAGCCCGGCGAGCCACGCCGCCTCCCACGCCTCGTCCATGCTGAGCGCGGCGGCACCGGCGATGTTCTGGTAGAGGCTGCCCGCTTCGATGCGGCTGTGCTGTAGCACCACGCCGAGCTGGCGGCGCACCGCGCCCGCATCGAGGTCGCGCAGGTCATGGTCGTCCAGCAGCACGGTCCCGCTCTCCGGCTGCTCGAAGCCCAGCAGCAGCCGCAGCAAGGTGGACTTGCCCGAGCCGGACGGCCCGACAATGGCGACGAACGATCCCGCCGGCACCCGCACCGACACGTCACGCAGCACGGCGGGGCCGCCGCCATGGCTGAAGGTGAGGCCCACCGCCTCGATATCGCCCCGCAGCACGCCGGGATGCAGCCGCCCGCCCGCGTCCTCGGTGGGTTCCACCAGGATGGGCCGGGCGCGTTCCCACAGCGGGATCATGGTGGCGAGCGCGGGCAGGATGCCGGCGAGCGAGAGCGTCGCGGCAACGAACTGCCCGGAGACGCCCGAATAGGTCACGTAATCGCCGAGCGACATTTTCGCGCCGCCGAAGCCCACCAGCCCGATGAGCGCCGCCATGACCAGAATGTTCCAGCCGGCGCCGAAGGCCGACACCCCGCTGGACACCGCATTGGCGCGGAAGTGGAGTTTCTGGTCGCGGGCGAACAGGCGCGTCCAGCGCGCCAGCAGCCGGTTCTCCGCCGCCGCCACCCGCAGCTTGGAGATGCCCTGGAAGATCTGCACCGTCAGCGTCTGCATGTCGCCCGCATTGGCGAGCGCCTGCCGCTGGAGGCTCATGTTGAACAGCGCCATGCCGAGCAGCAGGGCCAGTTCCACCACGCAGACGCCCAGCGCCAGCAAGGCGGGCTTCAGCCCGTAGCTGAACAGCACCGCAAGGTTCACCACCGAGAAGATGACGCTGATGAGCGCATTGAGGGTGGCGAAGCCCAGCGTCCGCCGCATCTGGTTGACGGCATCCGCCCGCATGGCGAGGTCGCCCGCGCCGTAGCGGCGGAAGAAGGCCGGCGGCAGGCGCAGCAGCCGATTCCACAACGCGCCCTCGATGGAGGAGCCGAGCCGGGATTCCACCCGCAGCACGGTCAGCCCGCGCACCAGTTCGAACCCCATCACGCCCATGGACACCGCCAGCATGGCGATGACCACCTGCGCCACCTCGCTGCGCACGCCATCCGGAATGACGGACTGGACCAGCATGCCGGAGAGGAAGGGGCTGGCCATGCCCAGCAGGCCGGCGAGCAGCCCGACACCGCCGATCAGCGCCATATCCCGGCGCGTGGCGGTGAGGACGAAGCGCAGGAGGGCGCGGCCGGGATGGTCCCCGGTCCCCTCGAAGCCGCGATAGAGCACGAAGGCATGCTCGTCGAGCGTGCCGGCGACGGCGGCGTCGATGCGCACGGCGGGCGCGCCGTCCGGCCGCCACAGCCGCCAGCTCCGCCCCTGCGGCAGCAGCGCGACGGGCGTTCCGTCGCGCAGATGGCCCACCATGCCCTCGCCATCGGTCTTCCACCACGCCCCCGAAAGGCGCACGCGGCGCACCCGCAGCCCGGAATTGGCGGCGAAGACGGTCAGGATCTCCTCGTCATCCTCCCCCTCGCCCCCGCCCCGCGCGGCATCGGGCGGCAGGGTCGCGCCGGCCGCCTGCGCCACCTTCCGCAGCGCGGCGAGCAGGGGAGATTCAAGGCCGAGCGCCGCCTCCGGAACGCCGGAGGCGGGCCGCTCGGTCAGTTCGTCGATGGCGGTGGTGAGGGCGGCGGCATCCGCATTGGCGAGGCGTGCGAGATGCACCCCGAAGGCGGCGCCTTCCGCGGCGCTCCAGTCGCCGAGCCGGGCGGCGATGCGGCTGTTGAAGGCGGCAAGGGCGGCCACAAGCTGCCCCTTCCGCGCCAGATCCTCCGAGGCGCAGGCGCGCACGAGGCCGTCGTCCAGCGCATGCAGCGGCGCGGTCCGCAACACCGGCACCGGCGCGTCGCCGGGCCCCTCCAGCGTGCCCCACGGCCCCGTGAGCCGGCCCTGCCGCCACAGGCACCAGAGCGGGCGCTCCCCGGGCGGGATGGCTACGGCACCGGCCGGCAGCTCGCCCTCTCCGTCCGCCAGAATGAGGGTGGGCGGGGCGTCGAGCACCCGCAGGTCGCGCGCGACGGAATGTGGCAAATGGCGGGCGCGATCCACCGCGCGGCTGACCCAGGCATCGGCAAGGCGGGCGAGGTCGGCGCCGAGATCCTCCACCGGCACGGGGAGAAGGCTGGCGCCGGGCCGGGGCAGCAGCAGCAGGGCCGCGCCGGCAATCTCCATGCCGAACACGGCTTCGCCGTCCGGAATGTCGGCGAGCAGGCGCAGGGACCCGGCGCGCCCCGCGACGCCCGCGAACAGGTCGGCGCCGCCGCGCACCAGATAGGCGAGGCCGGGTTCGCAGGTCAGGAAGGCTGCGGGGGCAAGCGGCGGGGCGCCGCGCGGATCATTCGGCACGGATCATGTCCGCATAGGGGCCGGCTTCGGCCATGAGCTGGTCGTGGGAACCGCGCTGGACCACCTGCCCCTTGTCGAGCACGATGATCTCGTCGCAGTCGCGGATGGTGCTGAGACGGTGGGAGACGATGAGGGCGGTGACGCCCCGCTGGCGCAGCCGCTCGAACACCTGCGCCTCGGTGGCGGGGTCGAGCGCGGAGGTCGCCTCGTCCAGCACCAGGATGGCCGGGTCACCCGCCAGGGCGCGGGCCAGTTCCAGCCGCTGGCGCTGGCCGCCGGAGAAGTTCAGGCCGCCCTCTGCCACCGGGGCGGCATACTGGCCGCGCCGGCGCACGATGTCCTCATGGATGGCCGCATCGCGGGCGGCGGCGATCACCCGCCCGTCATCCAGGGTCGCATCCCACAGCGCGATGTTCTCGCGCACGGTGCCCTCGAACAGGACCACGTCCTGCTCCACATAAGCGAGCGAGCCGGCGAGGATGCGCCGCGGGATGCGGTCCGAGCGGATGCCGTCGAACAGCACCTCGCCCTCCACCGGATGGGCGAGGCCGCAGACGAGACGGGCCAGCGTGGACTTGCCGCTGCCCGAGGTACCCACCAGCGCCACCCACGCGCCGGGGCGGATCGAGAGGCTGAAATCCGAGATGAGCTGGGACTGGCCGGGATAGGCGAAGGCGACGTTGCGGATTTCCACGCCACCGGACAGGCGCACCGTGTCCGCCGGCCATTCGGCGGTGCGCGTGCCCTCCTGCCGGTCGGCGGCGGGCGCGTGGCGCATGGTGTCCTGCACGCGGTCGAGATCGCCGCGCAGTTCCTGCACGCCCGCCACCGCCCCCACCAGCGACTGGACCGGCGTGTGGAATGCCTGAAGCACGGCGAGGAAGGCGATGAGTGTGCCCACCGTCATCTCGCCGTCCATCACCTTGACCGCCCCCCAGCCCAGCAGCGCCGCATAGGACAGGCTCTTGATGGCGGAAGGGGCGAGCGTGAGGAAGATGGTGGAGCGCTCAAGGGTGAGCATCATGTTGAGCAGCAGCGCCTGCACCCCTGCCAGCTTGGCGAAGAAGGCGTTCTCGCCGCCCGAGGCCTTGATGGTCTCGATGGACTGGATGCCGCCGAGCGCCACGGAGGCGAGCCGCGCCCGCTGCATCGCCACCCGCCGCACCCCTTCCACCCGCACCGTGGTGATGGCCCACACCGCAGCCACGTCCGCCGCCGCGAACGCGAAGCAGGCGAGCGCCATGGGCACGTCATAGACCAGCATGATCGCCGCGCTGATCAGCGCCCCCATCATGCTGAAGATGACCGAGGAAATGGAGACGATGGCGCTGTGCGAGAGGCGCTGTGCTGCCTCCATGCGCGAGGCGATGTCGCCCACATGCCGCTGGACGAAGAAGCTGATGGGCAGGCGCAGCATGTGCGCCATCAACCCCATGGCCGCCTGCGTGCCGAGGCGGCGCTGGAGGCGCGCCAGCACGATGCCGTGCAGCCAGGCGAGCACGGCGGAGAGCAACGCGGCCACCACCAGCCCCAGCAGCAGCGGGCGCAGCCAGTTGGTGGCGTGCTGCACCATGATGTTGTCGGCGAAGATCTTGCTGGCCGCCGGCACGAACAGCGGCGGCAGGATATCGCACAGGGCGATGATGGCGAGGAAGCCGAGCGCGGTTCGCGTCTGCGGCCCACGCGGCAGCAGGGCGCGCACAAGGCCCGGCCGCGCCCCGCCGGGCTTGAACTCGGGCGTGGTCTCGAAGGTGAGCAGCACGCCGCTGAACGCGCCGTCGAATTCCGCCGCATCCACCGTGCGGCGGCCGGAGGCGGGATCGTTGATGTAGACCTTGCCGCGTCCCACCCCCTCGATGACCACGAAATGGTTCATCTGCCAGAAGGCGATGGCCGGAAAGACATGGTTGGAGAGGCCCGCCGGCTCCAGCCGCCAGCCGGAGGCGGCAAGGCCGAAGCGGCGGGCGGCGCGCGCCAGCGAAGCGGCGCTCGACCCGTCCCGCGAGACCTGGCACTGCTCGCGCAGCGTCTCCAACGGCAGCCAGAGGCCGTGATAGGCGAGCACCATGCCGAGCGCCGCGGCGCCGCACTCCACCGCCTCCATCTGGAGAATGGTGGGAACGCGCCGCACGGGCGTCGGCCGCGAGAGCTGCGGCCGCTCCGCATCGGGGGCCGGCGCCGGAGAATCCGGTGGGGAGGCCGTTGCCATGGGGCGGACTACAGGCCCGTCCAGCGCCGCAGCGCCGGAATGATCAGCGTGATGGGCGGCGCGCGGCGCACGGTGACGCTCGCGCTCAGCAGAAGGCCGGAGCTGAGCGGGATTTCCGCGCCCCGCTCGGAGGTCCAGGCGTAGCCCTGCTCCCCCTCAGGCGGCGCATCGAGCACGGCGCGCACCTCGAACGGCGTGCCGTTGCGGGCCATGAGCCGGGCAAGCTCGGGATTGCCTACATGCTCGGCAATCTCCGCCTGCCCCTCGGGATGGGGCGAGATGGAGACCACCTTGCCGAGGAGCATGCCATATTCCTCGCGCGGCGCGGTGGTGGGCGAAAGGCGCACGTCCATGCCGGGCTGGATGCGCTTGCCGGTGTCGCCGGGAACGAAGAACAGCGCCTCCAGCCGGTCGCGTCCCGTCTCCACGGTCACGATCCGCTGGCCGCCGGCCACCAGCGCGTTCATGGTCACCGGAACGAGCGTCACCACGCCGTCGCGCGGGGCCCGGATCTCGTCCGCCAGCTTGCGGGAGAGGCGCGCCTGATCAAGCTGGCCCTTCAGCTCGCCGATCTGGCGCAGGTTCGCTTCCAGTTCCTGGCCGCGCTGGTTCTCGATGCCGAGCAGGGTGCTGTTGAGCGCGGCCAGCTCGGCCTGGGTGTGGGAGAGCCCTTCGCGGGCGCTGAACAGGCGCTCGCGCGCCTCCTGCACCCGGTCCACGGTGCCGGACCCGCGCGAGAACAGGAATTCGCGATTGGCGAGGGTGGTTTCCGCCTCCGCGATCCGCTGCCGGGTGAGGTTGGCCGATTCCTCAAGCTGCTCGCGCCGGCGCTGCTGTGCCTGACTTTCGGAAGCGAGCCGCAATTCATAGCGCTGGGTGATGGAGATGCGCTGCATCTCCAGCTGGTCGATGCGCCGTTCCAGATCGTCGATGCGGGCATCTTCCTCCGGCGTGGTCAGGGAGGCCACGAGCTGGCCCGCCTTCACCTGTTCGCCAGCGGCGACCAGCCCGTCGATCCATCCCGCCTTGGGGGCATTGATGCCGATGAAGACGCCGCCGCTGCGCAGCAGCACGCCCGGCCCCTCCACCGTCTCGCGATAGCGCGCAAGGCAGGCCCACAGCACAGCCGCCGTGCAGAGGCAGAGGCAGAGCAGCCCCGCCAGCCATTCGGCCCGCCCCACCACGCGCAGCGGAACATGGAAATCTTCCGGCCGGTCAAGCTGCTCCAGCGCCTGCCTGCGAAAAAGCCCGTCCCGTCGCCCGCTTTCCGATGCCTGAACCTCTGGCATGCAACGACCCACCAGCCGCCCACCACCACCCCTGGGTGCGAAACATATCCGGATAACGCGAAAGGAGAATCACGTCACCGAAGGCAGCACACAGAGGAAGTTGCAGAGCAATTTCTCCACTCCCACCCATCTATTACAGACACCGGCGAGAGCGAAATCATTTTAGTTGCGCATCGCATTTTTTATTAATGACATATTTTGAAAGAAAGCTTGGATACCCGCAATCCTCATCACTAGTCTCGTGCCCCTCCCGCACATCTGTCCCGACGGCTACGGGTTCGCGACGCGACGGGGCTCGACATCAAGGGGGATCGAGACCAAAACGGGCGAACGGATCGCCCCGCGATCCGCAGCTTCCAGCGGAGATTACGATGGCGGACATCCTTGCGTCCATTCTCACCGGGCTACGGGTGAACTTCGTCCATCCCGAGGGCCTCCCCAGCGCGCTCATTCTCGACCTGACCACGGACGAGGGCGAGCAGCGATTCGTGCTGCCCTGCGACCCCAACCTCTCCAATGTGGAGGTGGAGGCGATCGGCGACGAGATCATGTCCGCCCTCGACCGGCTCATCGCCCCGTCCGACGCCTCCGAAGAGAGCGACTGAATCCGGTCGCAAGTTTGGGGCATGAGCTTGGGCACATGAGCCTCGGCACAAAACGGCGCCTGCGGCGTTCCCGTCTGGAACATAACCGTGAGGATCCATGCCCCATTCCATCGCCCGGATCGCCTGCCTGCTGACGCTGCTGGCGCCCACCCTCGCCGTCGCGCAGGGCACCCCTCAGCCCGCGCCCCCGCCCGCCGCCACAACGCCAGTTCCGCAGCCCCCGCCGCCCCAGGCGAAGGCCTCGGCCCAGGCCGAGGCGGAGGGTGTGCAGGACAACGCGCTGGTTCTGGCGGAGAGCGTCATCATGGGTGAGGCCTATATCCAGCGCGACAAGTCGGACAAGGTGCACCGCTTCCTGTGTCTCACGGGGCCGCAGGGCAAGGTGCTGATGACCTTCTTCACCCAGCGGTGAGGGGCGCTGCCGAGAGCGTTTCCGAGCGAAGTGTGAAGCGGTTCGCGTGAAGGAAACGCGTAACAACAAAGAGATAGAGTGTTTCAGCCTCTCCATGAAAGGCTGAAACACTCTAGTCCACCTTGGGCTCGCGCGCGACCAGCGCCGCCGGCAGCATGAGCGTGCCGCCGGCCACGATCTCGCCCGCAGGCAGGATCAGCGCGCCCTCGCTGCGATGGGCGAAGCGCGCGACAAATCTCAGCCGCGCCTGCTGCTCCTGAGCGGGGCCGCCGGGCGTGGCCGCGCTTCCGGCCTCGAAGGCGAGGGAAACATAGTCACCGGGGGCAAGGCCGTCGGGGTGCGAGAGGCGCAGGACCTTGCGGGTCGCCACCACCCGCAGCGGGATGCCGGGGGGGAGCACCTGCTTGATCGCCACGGCGAGTTCGAACAGCGCCAGGTCGAAGGCGGCCGGCTCGACGAACACATCCAGTTGCTCGGCTCCCGCCTCCCGCACCACCTCCAGCGGCGGCCAGAGGCTTCCGCACAGCAATTGCGAGAGCGACTGGAGGGACGCGCGCGCATTCACGATCCGGGCGTCGGGACGGTCGCGGCTCGCGGCGGAAATCAGGCGCTGCGCCAGAGTGAGGCCGTGAACGGCGCCGTCCAGCACATCGCGCGGGCGGGGCAGGAAGGGCGAGGCGGACCCCGTCTCCTCCCCCTCGCGGCGCATGAGGCCCAATGAGGAGCGCACCGCATCAAGCACCTGCACGGCGCCGCGATTGTGGTACTCCAGCGGACGCTGGACCGGGGTGGCTGCGGCGGGCGAACAGACTTCCGCTCCCGCCGGTCCCGGCGAGAGGCGAAACAGCACCAGGCCGGCCCCGAGCCCCATGAGGACGCTGGAGGCCGCCGCCAGCACCCCATACCCCGCAAGGCGGCGGACCCATGGTTCCAGCAGGTCCTGCTCACGCACCGCATGGACAAACACCAGCGGCACATTGGTCAGCGCGCGGAAGGCAACGGTGTCGGAAGTGGCGTCCACCAGCCCGCGACCGAAGACGAGGCCGGACGTCTGACGCACGGCGCCGGCCGCAAAGTCCGCCGCCACGGCGCCGGCATCGCTGGCCCGCGTGTCGGGAAAGCGCAGGATCTGCGTGCCGTCCGCCCGCACCAGCGCGACCGTCGCCTCGCGCGTCAGGAAGGCGCCGCGATAGAGGGACTGGAAATATTCGGGGAAGACCGTCGCAGCGACGAGGCCCCGGAAGGTGCCGTCCGGCGCCACCAGCCGGCGGCTGACGGTGAAGGCCACCGATCGCGCAAATTCGCCGCGAAACGGCACAGAGACGAACAGGCCGTCTTCTCCGGAGCGCGCGGACTGGAAATAGTCCCGGTGCTGCACGTCGTAGGGCGGCATGGGGAAACTGCGGCTGGAGGCGCTGACGGTGCCCGCCTCATCCACAAGAAACAGCGATTCGAGGGCAGGCAGCCGCCGCAGCGTGCCCTGGAGGGTCTGCTGGAATAAAAGGTCGGAGCGGGAGCGCGACACCGGGCCCTCGCCGAGCGCCTGCTCTGTCTGCATCAAGGCGAGGTCGATGGCTGTGAACACCGTCCCGGCATGTTCGGCGAGCGCGTTCACAGTGCCCAGCAGGTGGCGGTGCGCCAGCCGCCGATGCTCCGCCCGGTCCGCAAGGGCAATCCCCGCGAAGATCACGAGCGGCAGCAGGCAAAGGACGCCAAGAGCCACGAACCGCCATGTCCGGCTGCGACCGGACACATACGCCCGCAAGGCTGACAGCCACCCCCTCATCCAGCCTCCTCCACCCCTCACCGGGTCCGGGATTATCCTGCCACGGGGCACCCCTCCCTTTGACTGGGGGGAGTATGGCACAGGTACTGTCCACGAGCATGGCAAAGCCATGGTGGCGCGCGGTTCCTTCCGGTGCGTCAAAAAATCCGCGCCTCACCGGGAACCTAGCCGTTTCCTGCACGTTTTATGGCGTTGATGCGCTCAAGACGACGAGGTCAAGGCATGGCGGAACAACAGAAGGCGCCACGTGGATTCGCGGCAATGTCGCCCGAAAAGAGGAAAGCCATCGCCCAGCTGGGCGGCAGGAGCATCCCTCCGGAAAAGCGGAGTTTCTCGCAGAGCCGGGAACTTGCGGCCAAGGCGGGATCGCAGGGCGGCAAGAGCGTTGCCGATCACAAGCGGAGCTTTTCGGTGGATCGGGAACTCGCCTCCAGCGCGGGGCGCAAGGGAGGCCGCAAGGCACCTGTGAAGGGCCTGAAGGCCGCCGAGTGACGGGGGCTTCCGGCTTTGCCAGGGCCGAGGGGTATCGGACCTTGCAGGTAGGGGCACTGAGCCTCATTTCAATCTGAGAACCGGGCCGCACCTGCGCGCCCGGTTCTTTTTTGCGTGCGCCTCAAACAAAAGCGCCCGGCAGAAGGCCGGGCGCTCGGGGATTTTCGCCGGGGCGCCCCGGAGGGCGGCCGGTCAGAACTTGTAGTTCACGCCGAGCTTGAGCACGGAGAGCTGGGTGTCCGAGCTGATCGAACCCAGCGTGCCGGGAATGGTGTAGTCCGAGCCTTCGAGGTCGATGTAGAGATACTCGACCTTTGCGGTCCAGTTGTTGGTGAAGGCGTATTCCACGCCGCCGCCCACGGTCCAGCCCCAGTTGGTGGACGAGGTATCGACGCCGTAGATGTTGCCATAGTCGGTGGTGCCCCAGGCGAGACCGCCGGTGACATACGGCATGAAGCGGTCCATGGCGAAGCCGAGGCGGGCGCGCACGGTGCCGAACACGTTCAGGCTGCCGTCGGTGAGACCGGCGGCATAGGGGCCGTAGGGGACGACGGCGACATTGGACGTTCCGAGATCCGCCCAGTTCACGTCGGCCTCGATGCCGAGCACCACATTGTTCACGAACTGCCAGTTGTAGCCGACCTGCAGACCGCCGGTGAAGCCGTTGGCATCGCCCACATTGATGCTGGAGGCGGGAATGCCGAAGGCCGGCGAGACGTTGAGGTCATTGTTGAGCCAGGCCCAGCCCACATTGCCGCCGATATAGAAGCCGGTCCAGGAGAAGACCGGAACCGCCACCACCGCCATGGGCGCCTTGGTGGGATAGGAGCGGGCAAGGTCGGCCGAGAGGGCCGGCGCGGAGAGCGCGAGAAGGGCGGCGCCGGAGAGCAGAATCTTTTTCATGGGGGAAGTTCCTTCGATCACCATCGCAGGCTCAACTTCCGACCCCGGCATTTGGCTTCACGGGTTTCACGCCGTGTGCCGCTATTTCCCCCGGCCTTGCAAAAAAGTCACAGTCCATCCGGCGGCGGG